>NZ_JBMDJT010000057.1:0-11762 GCF_057809335.1 Microbacterium sp. FG3
TCGGAGTCGGGCCACACCCCCGCGATGGCTGCGTCTGTCATCCTCGCGGCCCGCAGCGAATCAAGGGACCCTCAACTCGTGCTCATCTTCATCCTCCGGCGACTGGCTGCCGCGGTGGGCATCCTGCTCGCCTCGTCGGTGCTCATGTATGTGCTGGCGATCAACTCCGGTGATCCGCTCGCCGATCTCCAGGAGAGCAACGCCGACAACCGAGAGCTGCTCATCCAGCAGCGCATCGACTACATGAACCTCGACATGCCCTGGTACCAGCGGTACCTGACGTGGCTGCTCGGCGTCGGCAAGTGCTTCGTCGGCGCCTGCGACCTCGGCAAGAACCGCAGCGGACAGGACGTGTGGCCGCTGCTTCAGCAGGCCGCCGGCTCGACGCTGCAGCTCGTCTTCCTCGCCACGCTCCTCGCTCTCGTCCTGGGCATCGCGATCGGCGTGCTGACCGCCGTGCGCCAGTACTCCGGCCTGGACTACGGCGTCACCTTCGTGACCTTCCTCTTCTTCTCGCTGCCCGTGTTCTGGGCCGCCGTGCTCTTCAAGGAGTACCTGGCGATCGGCTACAACGACTGGCTGCGCGATCCGCAGTTCACGCCCGTCGAGATCGCCCTCATCGCGATCGTCGCCGGCCTGCTGATGCAGATCTTCCTGGGCGGGTCGCTGCGGCGCCGACTGATCACGTTCGCCGTCACCGCGGCCTTCTTCGCCATCGCGATCCCGACGCTCCTGGCGCTGGACTTCTTCCGCCAGCCGCAGCTCGGCCCGGTCGGCGTGGCCGTGCTCACGATCGCCGCGGCGCTGACGATCGTGGTCCTCAGCGTCGGCCTGCAGAACCGCAAGGTGCTCTCCCCCGTGCTCATCACGGCGGGCCTCGTGATCGTGATGCAGTTCGCGCTCGTGAACGTGTTCGTCTACTACATGAACTGGTGGATCATCATCGGCGGCCTCGCCCTGGCCGTCGCGGTGCCGTGGGCCATCGCGCACTACATGGGCGGCCGGTACCGCACCGTCGCCATCGGCGCGAGCGTCGCGACCGGCGTGATCGGCGCGGGTCTGACGGTGCTCGACCACATCTTCCGCACCTGGCCGAGCTTCCTCGACAAGAAGCCGCGCCCCATTTCGACGATCGGCTCGCACACGCCGAACTTCACGGGCGACTTCTGGCAGGTCTTCCTCGACCACGCGACCCAGCTGCTGCTGCCGACGCTGATCCTCACCGCGATCTCCCTGGCGAGCTACAGCCGCTACACCCGCAGCTCGATGCTCGAGGTCAACCGCCAGGACTTCATCCGCACGGCCCGCGCGAAGGGCGCACCCGAGCGCGTCGTGATCTTCCGTCACGCCCTGCGCAACGCGCTGATCCCCATCGCCACCATCGCCGCCTTCGACTTCGCCGGCCTCATCGGCGGAGCGGTCGTCACCGAGCGGGTGTTCGGCTGGACCGGCATGGGCGCGCTCTTCAGCAACGGACTCTCCCTTGTCGATCCCGCACCGGTGATGGCGTTCTTCCTGGTGACCGGACTGGCGGCGATCATCTTCAACATGCTCGCCGACATCACGTACGCCTCCCTTGACCCGAGGATCCGCGCATGAGCAGCACCCAACACAACTCCGCACCCGTCACCTCGGCCGACATCTACGACCTCGCGGAGGCCGAGGATGCGGCGCTCCTCGCCAAGAGCGCGGCGCCGCTGTCGCAGGGGCGCCTGGTCGCTCGCCGCTTCTTCCACCACACCGGGGCGATGATCTCGCTCGTCGTCATCGTGCTGATCGCGATCCTCGCGTTCAGCTCGATCGGCTTCCTCGGCATCCCCGGATGGTGGGACAAGGGCTACGTCTCGGCAGGCGAGGTGCTCAACGGCGGGCGCCCCACGCTCAGCCTCGTGCCGACGTGGCTCGGAGGCGACGGCATCTCCCTCGGAGAGCACCCCTTCGGGCAGGAGACGACGGGCAAGGACTACTTCGCCCTGGTGATGGCGGGTACCCAGCGCTCCATCATCATGGGCATCGTCGTCGGCATCGTCGGCACCTTCATCGGGTCGGTCGTCGGCGCCGTCGCCGGGTACTTCCGCGGACGCGTGGACTCGATCCTCATGCGCATCACGGACGTCGTGATCGTGATCCCGCTGCTGGCGATCGCCGCCGCGCTCGGCCAGATGGCGGGCAACATCGGCAGCTCGGTGTTCCTGCTCGCCCTCATGATCAGCCTCGTCTCGTGGACGGGACTCGCCCGCCTCGTACGCGGCGAGGTGCTGTCGCTGCGCGAGCGGGACTTCGTGGCCGCCGCGCAGTCGATGGGCGCCGGTGCGGGACGCATCATCTTCAAGCACCTCATGCCCAATGCAGTCGGAGTGATCATCGTCAACGCCACGTTCGCGATCGCGTCGGCCATCCTGCTCGAGAGCTCGCTCTCCTTCCTCGGCTTCGGCGTCAAGGCACCCGAGACCTCGTTGGGTCTGCTCATCAGCCAGTACCAGGGAGCGTTCACCAACCGGCCGTGGCTGTTCTGGTGGCCGGGCGGGATCATCCTCGCCTTCGCCCTCGCCGTGAACTTCCTCGGCGACGGCCTGCGCGACGCCTTCGACCCGCGTCAGACGGGCCGGATCAAGCGCGCCGGCCTGTTCGACTGGTCGGGACGCAACAAGCAGGCGCCCGCCGCGGCCATCGCGGCACCCCAGGTCGAGATCCAGCCCGGCCCCAGCAACCCCGACGCCGCCGACACCGAAGGCGGATACGACATGGACAAGGGAGGCCGCGCATGACCGCCGTCGATCCGAACGCGGCACCCGCCCTCGCGTTCACCGACCTGAACGTGCGATTCGCCACAACGGGCGGGCTCGTGCACGCCGTGAAGGACCTCTCGCTCGATGTGAGGCCCGGCGAGGTCGTGGCGCTCGTGGGCGAGTCCGGCTCGGGCAAGTCGGTCACCTCGACCGCCGCCATGGGCCTGCTGCCCGCCAACGCACTCGTCACGGGCGAGGCCCGGGTGGGCGGCGTGAACGTCGTCGGCCTGGCCGAGGAGAAGATCCGCGCGATGCGGGCCAGGGAGATCGCGATGATCTTCCAGGAGCCGATGACGGCGCTGAACCCGGTGCTGTCGATCGAGAAGCAGCTCGTCGAGACCTTCGAGCTGCACGACGTCGCGTACGGCGCCGACGCCGTCGACCGCGCCATCGAGCTGCTGCGCCTCGTGGGCATCCCCGAGCCCGAGAAGCGGATCAAGCAGTACCCGCACCAGTTCTCGGGCGGTCAGCGCCAGCGCATCGTGATCGCGATCGCCATCTCGCTGCGCCCGAAGGTGATCATCGCCGACGAGCCGACCACCGCGCTCGACGTGACGGTGCAGGCCGAGATCCTCGACCTGCTGCGCAGCCTGAAGGACGAGCTGGGCTCCGGCATCCTGCTCATCACGCACAACATGGGGGTGGTGGCCGACCTGGCCGACCGCGTGGCCGTGATGTTCCGCGGCAGGCTCGTCGAGACGGGGCCCGTGCACGACGTGCTGACGAGCCCGCAGCACCCGTACACGAAGAAGCTGCTCAACGCCGTGCCCCGCCTGGAGAACGTCGAGCTGCAGCAGGGGCACGGCGCCGAGCCCGAGGAGACGGGCCGCGAGCTCGTTCTGAAGGCCTCGGATCTGGCGATCGAGTACCACATGCGCGGCAAGCGCCTCCGCGCCGTGGAGGATGTCTCGTTCGATCTGGCCAAGAACGAGATCCTCGGCATCGTGGGCGAATCGGGATCAGGCAAGTCGACGATCGCGAAGGCCGTGCTGGGACTGATCCCCGTCGCCGAGGGCACGCTCGCCGTGCACGGCGAGGACCTCGCGTCGATCTCGCGCCGCCGCGCCAAGGCCGTGCGCCGGCGCATCGGCGTCGTGTTCCAGGACCCGGCGGCCTCGCTCGATCCCCGCTTCCCGATCGGCGACGTGCTGGCCGAGCCGATGGCGATCCACCGCGTGGGCACGAAGGCGGAGCGGCTGGCGCGCGCGCACGAGCTGCTCGACGCCGTGCGTCTGCCGCGCGACGTCGTGAACCGGTACCCGCACGAGCTGTCGGGTGGGCAGCGCCAGCGCGTGTCGCTCGCGCGGGCCCTCATGCTCAAGCCGGAGCTGCTCATCGCGGACGAGCCCACCTCGGCGCTCGACGTGTCGGTGCAGGCCGCGGTGCTCGACATGATCAAGGAGCTGCAGCAGGAGTACGCGTTCGCGTGCCTGTTCGTGAGCCACGACCTGGCCGTGGTCGACCTGCTCGCCGACCACGTGCTCGTCATGAAGGACGGGCGCATGGTGGAGCACGGGCGCACGAGCAGCGTGCTGCACCACCCGCAGGCCGACTACACGAAGCGGCTGCTCGCGGCCGCGCCCGTGCCGGAGCCGACCGAGCAGCGCGAGCGCCGCGAGGCGCGTCGCGCGCTGCTGGCCGCGCAGTAGCATGAAGGCCCGCCGGGGAATCCCGGCGGGCCTTCCGCTGTCCCGGGGGTGAGCCGAGGTGGCCGCGCAGATCGTCCTGGTGCACGGCATCCGCACGTCGGCGACGATGTGGCGCGCGCAGATCTCCCACCTGCAGGATCGCGGCCTCACGGTGCGCGCGATCGACCTGCCCGGCCACGGATCCCGGATCGACGAGACGTGGTCGCTGGAGGAGGCGATCGCCTCGATCGACCGCGCCGTCACGCGGGCCGCCGAGCGGGGCCCCGTCGTCCTGGCGGGGCATTCCCTGGGTGGACTGCTGTCGACGGCGTACGTCGGGCGCCCGGGATCCGCGCCGCCCGTGGCCGCCTTCGTCGCGTTCTCGTGCACCGCTCTCCCCCGCGGCGCCGGCCTGCGGGCCTACCGCCTCATGGCACGAGGATTCAGCCGCCTCCCGGGGGGCGGCCGCTGGCTCATCGACCGGGCGCTCGACCTGCAGCTGCCGCCCGAGACCCGGTGGGACCTCGCCGCGGGCGGCTACTCGCTGCTGCAGGAGGATCGCGCCCTGGCGAGCCTCGGGGAGATCGATCTCATCCGGGCGCTGCCGCGCATCCAGCGCCGCCGCATGCCCGTGTGGTTCGTGAACGGCGAGTGGGATCAGCTGCGCGTCAACGAGCGACTGTTCACCCGGCTCGTGCCGCGCGCGGAGCTCGTGCTCGCGCGGCGGTCGACGCACCTGGTCACCGTGATGCGCCCGCGGGTCGCCGATGCCGTGCTGGATCTCGCCGTCGCCACGGTCTCCGGACCCTCCCGGAGCCCGGACTCAGGGGAATGACCTGCTAGACTCGACCCTTGGCTTGCGTGTGGGGCCACCCACACTGTCGCGCGACATCCCTCTCCTGTTGCGGGACGACATCCGAATCACCTTTCAACGAAAGTCCTACGACACGTGGCAAACATCAAGTCGCAGATCAAGCGCATCAAGACCAACGAGAAGGCGCGCGAGCGCAACAAGGCCGTCAAGACGGAGCTGAAGTCGCTCGTCCGCAAGACGCGCGACGCCGTCGCCGCCGGCGACAAGGACGCGGCCCTGGCCGCGTTCGCGAAGGCGTCGAAGAAGCTCGACAAGGCCGTGAGCAAGGGCGTCATCCACAAGAACCAGGCGGCGAACCGCAAGTCGGCGATCGCCAAGAAGGTCGCCTCGCTCTGAGCCGACCTCCCGCTGAGGCCCGTCCCGCTGGGGCGGGCCTTTCGCGTTCCCGCGGCCGGCTCACGCCCCGAACGGGCGGCGCGTGGCGACGACCGTGACCATGCGCTCGAGCGCGAAGACGGGGTCGCGCGAGGCGCCCTTGACCTCGGCGTCGGCGCGGGCGATGGCCTGGATCGCCAGGCCCAGGGTGCGCTCGCTCCAGCCGGCCTGCAGGTCGCGGCGGGCGCGATCCACCTGCCAGTCGGCCATCTTCAGCTCCTGCGCGATCTGCCGCGAACCGCCGCGGCGCCCCGCGACGCGCGCCATCGTGCGCAGCTTCATCGCGAACGCCGCCACGAGCGGCACGGGGTCGGCGCCCGAGTCGAGCGCGTGGCGCAGCGCGAGCAGCGCCTCGCCGTAGCGCCCCGCGATCGCGGTGTCCGCGACGACGAAGGAGTTCGTCTCGACGCGGCCGCCGTAGTAGCGGTTCACGATCTGCTCCGTGATGTCGCCCTCGACGTCCTGGATCAGCTGCTGGCACGCCGAGGCCAGCTCGGTGAGGTCGCCGGAGAACGCCTGCGTGAGGGCGTGCAGCGCCTTGGGGGCGATGCGGCGCCCCGCCTGCTGGAACTCCCCCGACGCGAAGGACTCGCGATCCCGGTCGTTCTTGACGGCCGGGCACGGTACCTCGACTCCCCCGCCTGTGCCGGAGCGGATGGCGTCGAGCAGCTTCTTGCCGCGCACGCTCGCCCCGGTGTGCCGCAGGATGACCGTCGCGCCCTCCTGGGGTGCCTCGATGTAGGCCAGCGCCTCGGTGAGGAACGCGTCGCTGCACTTCTCCACGCCGCTCACGCGCACGAGCCGCGGCTCGCCGAACAGCGAGGGGGATGTCACGCCGAGCAGCGTGCCCGCGACGTAATCGTCGGCCCGGATGTCGGAGATCTCGAGCGCCGGATCCTCGGCCTTCAGGTAGTCGCGGATGCCCGCGATGGCCCGCTCCGCGCAGACCTCCTCGGGGCCCGACACGAGCACGAGCGGCGCCGGCTGGGGCTTGCGCCACGGCAGCTGCGGGATCGCCACGCCCTTCGCCCCGCCGCGACCTGAGGACGATCGAGCGGATGCGGCGGCCATGCCCCCAGCCTACCGGCGACCGCCGACACGGCTCAGCCGTCGCGCTCTCAGCCCCCGCGCTCAGCCGCCGCGCTCGCGCCAGACGGTGAGCGCGCCCTCGTCACGGCCGACGAGGATCAGGCCGTCCTCGTCGGTGCGTGCGATCGCGGATCCGATGCTCCGCAGTTCGGCGAGGATCTCCTCGCGCGGGTGGCCGTAGTCGTTCTCGCCCACGGTGACGAGCGAGAGGGCCGGGTCGAGCTCGCGGTAGAGCGCGTGGTCCTGATCGGCGCTGCCGTGGTGCGCCACCTTCACCACCTCGTAGGGACCGACGGGGTGGCTCTGCGCGATCATCGCCGCCTGTGCCTCGGCGGAGAGGTCGCCGAGGAGGATCGCGCGCGGCACCCCGCCGCCGGCGAACTCCACCACGACGCTCGCATCATTTCCGGAGGCCGGGCCCGCAGCGCGGGGCGCGGGCCAGAGCACGCGCCAGCGCGCGTCGCCCAGGTCGCCGTGCATCCCGGCCGCGGCCTGCACCCGTTCCGCGCCGCCGAGCGCGGCCCAGGTCGAGGCGACCTCGGCGTCGGGCGGCCCGTGCAGCACGAGGCCCACGCGCCCCGCCACGGCGGCGACCCCGCCCGCGTGATCCGCGTCGAAGTGCGTGAGGAGGAGCAGGTCGATCCGGCCGATCCCGAGCCGGTCCAGGCAGGTGGCGAGCGGCTCGGGATCGGGGCCCGTGTCGATCAGCGCCACCGCGTCACCCGAGCGGACGAGGACCGCGTCGCCCTGGCCGACCTCGCACGCGGAGATCGCCCAGTCCCGCGGTGTGGTGAGCGGCCCGATCACGGGCCCGGCGACCGCCGCTCCTGCCAGCGCCAGGCCGGTGACCAGCGCGAGGCTCGCGCCCGCCGCGCGCCGCACCGCGGCCGCGCGCAGGCCCCCGCGCGGGCGGACGACGAGCACCGTCACGCACGCGCCCACGAGTGCGAGCGCCGCGAAGCCGGTGAGCCCGCCCCACCACGGCAGGCTCGCCTGCGGCAGCGCCGCGAAGGTCTCGGCCGTCGCCGCCACCCACGAGGCCGGCAGCCACGCGAGCCAGGCCAGGGCGTCGGCCAGGGGCGGCACGAACACGAGCGCGCACGCGGCGGTGCCCAGCAGGGTCGCCGCCGGCGCCGCCGGACCGGCCAGCACGTTCGCGACTACCCCGTACAGCGCCACCTCGGGGGCGAACAGCACGATGATCGGCCCGCACACCAGCTGCGCCGACAGCGGCACCGCGAGGGCGAGGGCGAGCGGCCGCGGCATCCAGCGCTCCAGCCCCTCGGCCAGCGGCGCCGCGAGCAGCAGGAGCGCGCCCGTGGCCGCGGACGAGAGCAGGAAGCCGTAGCTGGTGGCGAGCCACGGATCGGCCAGCAGCAGAAGCGTCACCGCACACGAGAGCACCGCCACCCCGCCGCCCGGGCGGCCGAGCAGGAGCGCGAGCATCGCGATCGCCGCCATCGTCCCGGCCCGGATCACGCTCGGCTCCGGCGTGACGAGCACGACGAACGCCGCGAGTGCGACGAGCGCGACGCCGATCCGCAGCCGCCTCACCGCACCGCACCACGCCGCCACCGCGAACACCAGCCCGACGACGAGCGCGCAGTTCGCGCCCGAGACGGCCGTGAGGTGCGACAGCGAGGATGCCTTCATCGCCGCGTCCAGCTCGTCCGACACGGCGCGCGTGTCGCCCACGGCGATGCCCGGCAGCAGCTGTCCGCCGCCTCCCGGGAGCCCTGCGGCTCTCTCGACGAACGCGTCGCGCAGCCACGCGGCCGCCCCGAGCACGTGCGGCGGATCGCGCACCGGCTCGGCGGTGCGGGCGAAGATCACGAGCGCCTCGGCCGAGCCCGCCTCGCCCGCCTCTGACCCGCCGCGCACGTCCACGACGGAGCCGAGGTCCAGCCGGTCCGCCGCGGGCGAAGCCCGGTCGACCGCGACGCGCACGGGCACCGCCCCGGTCACACCGCCGCCCACGCCCTCGACGCCCTGTGCGACGCCACCGAACCACACGCGCGTACCGTGGGGCTCGACCTTCGTCGTGATCTCCACACGCGCCTGCACCTCCCCCGTCGCGACGAGGTCGGTGGCAGCCGCGCGTGAGGGCGCGAGGACGGCGACGTGGGCCGCCGCTCCCCCGGACGTCGCCAGGGCCACGACCGTGAGGGCCAGCGCCGCGCGCCGCGACGGCACACGCAGCGCACACACGACGAGAGCCGCCGCGGCGAGCAGACTCACCCCGGCGAGGACCCATGCCGCCCCCGGCAGCATCACGGCGCCGAACGCGCCGGCCCATGCGGCACCCGCCACGGGGATCAGGCGCAGGTCGGCGCGCCGTCGACCGCCACGGTGAGAGATGGTGGACAAAGGCGCCGACCCCGCGGCGGAACGAGAGTGCGGATCGACGGGCATGCGGCGAACCTACGCCCGGCGACGCCATCCTGGTGCCATCCACAGGACGGTGCCTGAGCCGGACTGCCCTGACCCTGATGTGAGCGAGCCCAGGTATTCCGCACCCGCTCCTACCAGGCGCTCACCGCCCCATGGTCGAAGTCTCCGTTGCCGGCAGCACCTAGTGACGTGCGCGAAGACGAGGGCCGGTTCGAGCGAGATCCCCGACCAGCTCCACGGCGTGCCGACTGACGACGACGGCACGCCATTGACAGTGATGGGCCGAGGCGCGCTGCAGGTCCGCGTGAAGGCCGGCTCCACGCCGGTTGATCTGGTGAGCGTCCACTTGAAGTCGAAGCTCATCTCCTACCCGGGCGGGCGGTTCCAGCCTCGCGATGAGGGCGAACGCGCGCGGTTCGCGTCGTACGCGCTCATGCGCCGCGCCGCCGAGGCGACCGCCGTGCGGGGCTTCGCCGACACCCTGATCCACGGGGAAGGCGACAACCGGCACGTCCTGGTGCTGGGCGACATGAATGACGAGCCGGCGGCCGCGACCACGCAGATCCTGCAGGGTCCGTCCGGCTCCGAGATCGGCACGACCGGCGCAGACCGACCGGATCAAGGCGACGCGTGGCGGCTCTTCAACCTCGCGCCGCTGATCCCGGAGCCCGAGCGATTCAGCCGCGTGTACCGCGGCCGCGGTGAGCTGATCGATCACATCCTCGTCACCAACGCGACCCGGAAGACCGTTGTCCGCGCCGGCACACGGACTGGAGGGGAAGCGCTGCCGTCCGTGACGGACTCCCCCGCTGCCCGTCGCGACTCCCCCTTCAGCGACCACGCGCTCGTGATCGCTGAGCTCGACCTCTGAGGCGCTCTCGACAACGCCGGCAAACCGGGCGGCGGGCACCTCTACCCATTCGATCCGCCCCTGCGCACGCGTAGCATCTGGCTAACCGACCAGTCAGTCGCGGGGGTGAGAGATGACCGGTGCAGGCGAAGGTTTCGACGTCCAGGTGGACGAAATGCGGGCGACGGGCGACCGTCTCGCGGGCGCACAAGACCGCGCCGCACAAGCCGCGACGGACGCTGCCGCGATTCAGCTCTCCACCTCATCCTTCGGCGTGCTGAACAGCGCGCTCGGCGCTGTCGCAGTTCCGCTGCCGGAGGTCGCGTCCGACATCCTGACTGCACTGTCTCGCGCGCCCGAAGCGTTCCGCCTCGGGATCCGTGCCGCCGCGGACGAGTTCGAGAACGCAGACCTCGAATCCGCGTCCGCGGCAAAGAAGCGCGAAGCCGACCTCGACGCATCGGACTGGGTCCGTGGCTAGCGCGGTCATGACCCACGATGGCGCCGGGACGCAAACGGTGATCAATCCCGCCGCCGCGGAGCTCGCGCGCGGAAGCTGGACGCAAGGGGTCGAGTCCTATCGTCAGCCCCTAGCTGTCGGTCTCACCCCAGGGGCGATCGAGCCGGGCGGATACGGCGCCGACGCGCAGTTCCCACCGGAAGTTGCGCCACACGTCGCGCCCCTACAGGCCTTCGTCACCCAACTGCAGGGAGATGAAGGGACAGTCGAAGCGTTCGCTGTCGGGTGGCGGCGCGTCGCCGGCGCCGTCGAGGACATCGGCCACGACATCGCCGCCACCCGCAGGCGCCTCGACGACATGGACGGCCGGACTATCCGGGCGATGCGGAAGCGGTTCGACGAACTCGAAACCGAAGCCCGCGCCATCGCCGAGTGGGTCGGCGGCGCAGCCGACGCGCTGGACGACGCTTCCCGCATCGTCGTCTCTGTGCGGCGCATGGTCCTCGGCGCACTCGAGCATCTGGCTACCAAAGCCGCGAAAGTGGTGAGCGAACCTCGCCTCACACCAGGCGGGATCGTCGACCCGGCATTCGCCAGAGAAGCGCGGCAGTCCATCGCGGCATGCCAAGGCCTCATCGACCGGATGAACGTGGAGTTCAGCACACTGATCGTCCTCCTCCACACCATCGCCCCCACGGCGCAAGCGTCACTCCGAAACCTGAACGAGATCATCGCCGAGCTCGACACCACCGTCAGTATCGTCAGCACGAGCGCAGTAGATGCATGGCTCGATCAGTTCAGCGGCTACGACCAGCTCGCGACCGACGTCGATGCGGCCCTCGCGCAACTCGCCAAGAAAGAGTGGATCTACCATCCCGCACTGCGCCAGATCATTCGCGACGCGGTTAGAGACCTCTATGTAGCCGATCCGGAGGTCACCGAACTGCATCCCGGTGACCTCGACAGGGATGAACAGGAACTGCTGCGAGACAACACGCGCGTCGGGGAACGAATCAGCAGACTCTCCGAACTCATCGAGGGGAACACGTTCGTCGACGACCTCGGCGGCCAAGACCGCACCGTAATCGACATCAAGAAGGTCGTCAGTGACCCCGCCACCGGGCAGTACCACTACATCGTCACCTTGCCCTCGACTCAGGACTGGAATCGGCTCTCCGAGTTCTTCGACCCCGAAAACGCCTCCAACCCCTATGAGGATGCAGGGGCAACGAACGACCTGGACGCGAACATTGGGCTGTGTCAAGCTTCGTAGACGATCTCTTTGTGGATTTCAGGCCGCGGTTGC
>NZ_JBMDJT010000058.1:0-8786 GCF_057809335.1 Microbacterium sp. FG3
GGCCAGCGCGGCGCTCAGGCGGTCGCCGGCGCCGCACGGGTCGGCCGCCGCCACCGGCACGGCGGGCACGACGTGCGGCGCGGCCGCACCGGCGGCGAGCAGCGCGCCGCGCTCGCCGAGGGTGACGAGCACCGCCCGCACGCCCCAGCGCTCGGCCAGGCAGGCTGCCGCGGCGGCGGCCCCCGCGATCCCCGTCCCGGTCTCGCCGGAGGCCGACCGCGCCTCCGCGAGATTCGGCGTCACGACCGCTGCCGAGGGGACCGGATCGGTGCCGCGCGGGTGGGGATCCCACACGAGCGGCACGCGCCGCCCGGCGCGCTCGAGGGCCGCGCGCAGGCGCGGATCGGCCGTCACGCCGCGGCCGTAGTCGGCCACGACGACGGCATCGACGTCGTCGAGCGCCGCCAGCATGTCGTCCGTGGCGGCCGGGGAGGGCGGCGCGTCGCAGTCGTCGTCGATCCGCACGATCGCGTGACCGGCGGCCCGCACCCGCGTCTTCACCGGCGTCGGCGCGCCCGAGGCCGCCGCGACGACCTCGATGCGCCCGCCGCGACCGCGTGGTCGGGCCAGCAGCGCCCGCAGCTCGCCGGCGCGGTCGTCGTCGCCGAGCGCCGTGACGAGCCGCACGTCCGCGCCGTCCCGCGCGAGCAGCGCCGCCACGAGGCCCGCGCCGCCCGGCCGCGGCGCGGTCTCGCTCACGGCCACCACGGGCACGGGCGCGTCCGGGCTCAGCCGCTCGGCGCTGCCCGACACGTCCACATCCAGCAGGGTGTCGCCCACAACCGCGATCCTCATGCGCCCGCTCCCCTCGCCGGCTGCGCGGGCGCGGCGGCGCGGGGGAGGGCCGCGTCGTGCGCGCGCACGTGATGGTCGAACACGCGGCACAGCAGGTGCAGGGCCACCAGCTGCGCCTCCTGCACGCCCGCCGCGGGCGCGTCGAGCGCGATGTGCGCGTCGCTCGCGTCGCACAGCGGGTTGGGGCCGCGGCCGGTGAGGGCCCACGCCTCCGCGCCGATCTCGCCCGCCGCGCGCGCCGCGCGCACGAGGTTGGGGCTGCGGCCGCTCGTCGACATCAGCACGAGCACGTCGCCGGGGCGGGCGTGCGCGCGCACCTGCCGCGCGAACACCTCGTCGTACCCGTAGTCGTTGCCGATCGCCGTGACGCTCGAGGTGTCGGCGTGCAGCGCGATCGCCGAGAACGGGCGCCGCTCGCCGTCGAAGCGCCCGACGATCTCGGCCGTGAGGTGCTGGGCCTCGGCGGCCGAGCCGCCGTTGCCCGCTGCGAGCAGGCGCTGCCCGCGCAGCAGGCGCGCGGCCAGCTCGGCGCCCCACTCGGCGACGGCCGGCACCTGCCCGCGCAGCGACGACATGGCCGCCGCGTGGTCGTCGAGGTGGGCGCGCAGTGTGGCCGAGAGGATGTCGTCGGCCCGCCGCAGCGGGGCGCCGAGGGAGGCGATGCGAGGGCTCGTCATGCGCGTCCACCTCCCATCGCCCGCCGGGCCGGCGCCGGCTCGGCGGCGGCGTTCGAGGCGGCCAGGCCCCGGTACACGCGCTCGGTGTCGGCGGCGACCTTCGCCCACGTGTACCGGCTGTGCGCGCGGGCCACGCCGGCCCGCCCCAGCTCGGCCCGCAGCTCCGGATCGTCGCGCAGCGTCTCGATCGCGCCGGCGATCGCGTCCGGATCGCGCGGCGGCACGTGCAGCCCGGTGCGGCCGTGCACGACGGTGTCGATGAGGCCGCCCACGGCCGCGGCGATCACGGGGACCCCCACCGCCATCGCCTCGAGCGGCACGATCCCGAACGGCTCGTACCAGGGCGCGCACACGACGACGTCGGCCGAGCGCAGCGCGGCCGGCAGCTCGGCGTGCGGCACCTGGCCGCGGAACTCCACGAGGTGCTCCACGCCCTCCGCCCTCGCGCGCTCGCGCAGGCGCTGCACATCCGGGTCCTGCATTACCTCGTCCGGTCCGCGCGAGCCGCCGATGACGACCAGCTCCACCTCGTCGCGCCCCGCCGCCGCCAGCCGGGCGAGCGCCGTGATGGTCGATCCCACGCCCTTGCGCGGCACCAGCCGGCCCACCGTCATGATCCGGAAGCGGCGGCCCCGCGCCTCGGCCGGCCCGTCGGGCGCGAACAGGCCGGTGTCGACGCCGCACGGCACCACCGCGATGCGGTTCGACGGCACGCCGAGCGGGATGAGCTCGAACGCCTCGTCCGAGCACGTCGCGATCACCGTGTCGGCCCGGTGGCCCACGCCCGGCTCGAGCGTCTCGCGCTCGGGAGGGCTCGTGTCCTCGGCTCCCTGATGGCGGCGCTTGACGTTGCCGAGGGCGTGGAAGGTGTGGGCGACGGGCGGGCGCGCCGGCCCGAGCCGGTCGGCCGCCTCCAGCGCCGCCACGCCCGACATCCAGAAGTGGCTGTGCACGACGTCGGGGACCTCGCGTCGCCAGTGCGCGGCCAGCACCCGGCCGAAGTCGCCCATGAACGGCAGCAGCTCGTCCTTCGGCACGGGCGAGGGCGGGCCCGCGTCCACGTGCACGACCTCGACGCCGGGGCGCATCCGCACGCGCTCCGGCAGCGACGGATCGTCGCGCCGCGTGTACACGGTCACGTCGTGCCCGCGCTCGGCGAGGGCGGCCGACAGCGCGGCGACGTGCACGTTCTGGCCGCCCGCGTCGACGCCTCCCAGCGTCGCGAGCGGGCTGGCGTGCTCGGAGACCATCGAGATCCTCATCGCATGCTCCTTCCGGCATGGGGGAGGGCCGTCGCGCCGGTGCGGCGCGAGTGGTTCTCGACGACGTCCGCGAGGACGTCGTCCCACCGGCGCAGGAACGCCGGCAGGCCGTGGTGCGCGAGCGCGTGGCGTCGCGCGCGGCGCCCGTGCTCGACGGCGAGCGCGGGATCCGCGACGTAGTCGGCGATCGCGCGGGCGAGTCGCTCGAGGTCGTTCGTCACGATGCCGGCCTCGGGCGGGACGGCGGCGGGCGCCTCGGTCGCCGCCAGCGCGACGACGGGCATGCCGAGGTGCATCGCCTCCAGCAGCGACAGCCCCAGCGAGGTCCAGCGGAACGGGTGCACGTACACGCGGCGCCGCGCCAGCTCGGCGTGCAGCCGGGCCGTCGGCAGGTCGCCGGCCGGCGAGACCTCGGGCGCCCGTCCCGGCCCCGCGACTGCCGCGAGCGCCGCGGGGAGTCCCTCTGCGCCCATCCCGAACACGTCCAGCGGGGCCGGCTCGGCCAGGCGCGGCAGCAGATCGGTGCCCGTCACGCGCCACCGCCGCACGGGCTCGTTGATGACGGCGGCCGACCGCGGCAGCTCCCCCGTGTACAGCGGCCCCGGATCGGGCACGCCGTGCTCGACGACGAACGTGCGAGCGCGCCCGGTGTCCCAGAACACGCGGTTGAAGTGCGTCACGTGCACGATCGGGATGCCCGCGTCGGCGAGCGGATGGACGGTGCCCGTCGCGTCGGGCTTGGGCGTGTTGTGCTCGAGGAACAGCGCGGCCACATCGCGCCCCGGCTCGCGCCCGGTGAGCGCGCGCACGGCGTCCCACTCCTCCGTGCGCTGCAGCACGACGACGTCGATGTGCTCGTCCCGCAGCCGATCGGCCGCGACCTCGCGCGCCCGCGGCCAGTCGCGCCCCGCGGTCCCGTGCCAGCCCCGGGCGTCGTCGCGCGGCAGGAGGTACTCGTGCGATCCGCGCACGAAGGCGTCGGCGTATCCGCCGTGTGCGTGCCAGAACAGCACCCTCATGCCGGCACCTCCTCGCTCGGCGCGACCGCGCCGGCGCCGGCGAGCCGCTCGCACGCCGCCACGACATCGGCCGGCTCCACCGACGTCAGGCACGGGTGGCCGGGAACGGGGCACTCGCGCGCCCGGGTGTCGCGGCAGGCGGCGCGCTGGTCGCCCAGCAGCGCGTGCGGCACGCCGTACGGCGCCCACCGGACGGCCGGCACGACGGGCGAGAAGAGGCTCGCGACGGGGGTGCCGACGGCGGCGGCCACGTGCGCGGGACCCGTGTTGCCCGTGACGACGACGCGGGCGTGGGCGAGGATGCCGGCGAGCGCGGCGAGCGGCGTCGCCCCGCCGAGATCGAGGCCGTCGTCTCCGGCGACGAACGCCGTGAGCGCGCGCTCGTCCGGTCCGCCCGTCACGGCGACGTCCCACCCGCGCTGCCGCAGCAGGCGCACGGTCTCGCGATGCCGCTCGGCGGGCCAGCGCCTGGCCGAGGCCGAGGCGCCGGGGTGCACGACGGCCAGGCGCTCGCTCGCCGCGACCTCCGGGGGCGGCGCGGCGACCCCGCGCAGGCGCAGGCGGCCGTCGTCGCCCGGGGGCAGCGCGAAGCCGGCCGCCGCGGCGATCGCGAGGGCGCGCTCCGGCTCCGGCAGGTCCTCCGGGAGATCCTCGCCCGGGCGCAGGCGCACATCGAGCAGCGAGCCGGCGAAGTCGACCGAGGCGCCGGCGATCCGCCCGACGCCCGCCAGCCGCAGCGACAGCGCGAGCGGCAGGGGCGACTGGTGGAACGACGTGAGGATGACCGCGACGTCGGGGCGCGCCTCGGCCAGCAGCGCCTCCAGCGCGCGCATGCGCTCGGGCGTGGCGGGCGGGGCCGAGGCGGTGATCCACGGGCAGTCCCACACGAGCACCCGGTCGACGCCCGGCAGGTGGCGCGCGGCCTCGGCGCCGATCGTGCTGCAGAGCATCCAGACCTCGTCCACGCCGGGCGCCGCCGCGACCGCGCGCACGGCCGGCCCCGACAGCAGCACGTCGCCGAGGCTGTCGAGCCGTGCCACGAGCGCCCGCGTCATGCGCCCCTCCCTCCGGCGAGCGGCACGACGGCCTCCTCCAGCGCGGCCCGGACGGCGGCGTCGAGATCGGGCGCCACCCGCGGCGCCGCCGCGACCTCCTCGGCACGCGTGACGGGCGTGGGCACGAGGACGGATCGCGCCCCGGCCGCCTCGGCGGCGCGCACGTCCGCGCCGATGTCGCCGATCACGACCGCCTGCGTGGGGGCGACCCCCAGCCGCGCGCACGCCTCGAGCACGAGGCCCGGTGCCGGCTTGCGGCACGCGCAGCCGTCCTCGGGACCGTGCGGGCACCAGCACCACGCGTCGAACGGGCCGAGCAGCGCGTCGACGCGCGCGTTCACGGCCTCCACCTGCGCGGGGGTGAGGAGCCCGCGCGCGACGCCCGACTGGTTCGAGACCACGCCGATCCGCACCCCCGCCGCGCGCGCCCGCGCGACGGCCGCGCCCGCCCACGGCATGAGCCGCACGCGCGCGGGATCGCCGTTGTACGGCACGTCCTCGACGAGCGTGCCGTCCCGGTCGAACAGCAGCGCGCGGACGCGGGTGCGATCGATGGCCATATCAGAGCACTTCCCACTTCTCCTCGGCGGCAAACGTCTCTTCTCGGGGCTGGGCAGGCGCGGCCGGGCCTGCGATGCTGGGGCGATGCGCGAGCTGGGTCCTCCCGACGGACATCCGGAGCTGCTCGCCCTGCGGGCGCTGAAGCTGGGCGACCTGCTCGTCGCGGTCCCCGCGATCCACGGGCTGCGCCGCGCCTTCCCCCGGCACCGGCTCGTGCTCGCGGTGCCGGGCTGGCTCTCGCCCGTCGTCGAGCTGATCGGCGGCGTCGACGCGCTGCTGCCGACGCCGGGGCTCGACGAGCCGCTGCCGCTCGAGCCCGGCCGGATCGACGTGGCGGTGAACCTGCACGGCAGCGGCCCCGAGAGCCGTTGGCTCGTCGACGCGCTCGGCGCGCGGCTGCGGATGGCGCACCGCGTGGACGGGATCGATGCGGCCGCGCCCGCGACCGCCGTGGCCGAGACCGGAATGCCCGTCCGGGCGCTGCCCGACCCCGCGCTGCCCGACACGGCGCGGCCCGATACGGCGCGGCCGGACACGGCGCTGCCCGACCAGGCGCTGCCCGGCTGGCGCGACGACCTGCACGAGCGCCGCCGCTGGGTGCGGCTCGTGGGCGCCTACGGCGTGGCCGCCGATCCCGACGACGTCGCCCTGCGCCCGGCGCCGCCGGCCGCGGGGCTCGAGGGCGCCACCGTGCTGCACGTCGGCGCGGCGTACGGATCGCGCCTGTGGCCGGTGGATCGCTTCGCGGCGGTCGCCCGCGCGCTGGCGGACGGCGGGCACCGGGTGGTCTTCACCGGCTCGGCGGCGGAGCGCGAGCGGGCCCTCGCCGTGGCCGATGCCGCGGGGCTGGGCGCCGCGGCGGTGCGGGCGGGCGAGCTCGACCTCGCGCGCTTCGCCGGCGTGATCGAGCGCGCCCGTCTCGTCATCTCGGCCGACACCGGCGCGGCGCACCTGGCCTCGGCCTACGGCACGCCGTCGGTCGTGCTGTTCGGGCCGGCCGCCCCGGAGCACTGGGGCCCGCCGCCCGGTCCGCACGTCGTCCTCACCGCCGCGCACCTGCGCCGGGGCGATCCGTTCGCCGCCGATCCGGATCCGGCGATCCTCGGCGTCACGGTCGACGACGTGCTGGCGGCCGCCGGGCGCATCGCGCCGTAGCGGATCACGCGGCGTGACGGCGCGCCGGAGGCGGGCCGTGCTGGATGTGATCGCGCATCGCCGCGAGCGTGCGCGAGAGGATGCGCGAGACCTGGATCTGCGTCACGCCGAGCTCGCCGGCGATGTCGCTCTGCGTGCGCTCCTCGAAGAACCGCAGCTGCACGACCCGGCGGTCCCGCGGCGCGAGCGCACGCATCGCCTCGTGGACGACGGCCGCCGATTCCGCCCGCTCGATCTCATCGCGATGCGAGGGCAGCAGCTGCCCCATCGTCAGGTCGCGATCGGCGCCGACGGGCACGTCGAGCGACGCGGGCTGCAGGTGATCCCCGCACGCGAGGGCCTCGCGCACCTCCGCGCGCGACTCGCCGAGGTCCGCGCACAGCTCACTCGCGGTGGGCTCGCGCCCGAAGCTCTGCGCGAGACGAGGCGAGGCCTCGGAGATCCGGGCCCGCAGCTCCTGCACGCGCCGGGGCGGCCGCACGAACCACCCCGCGTCGCGCAGGTGGCGCTTGATCTCGCCCGCGATGGTCGGGGCCGCGAACGCAGCGAAGTCGCTGCCGCGCTCGGGATCGAAGCGCCGCGATGCCTTCACGAGCCCGATGTACGCCACCTGCACGAGGTCCTCGTCGCGCGAGACGCTGTGGCGGAAGTACCGCCGGGCCACGGCGCGGGCGAGCTCCATGTGGGTGAGGACCAGCGCGTCGGGGGTCGTCTCGGGAGCGGTCCCGTCGGATGCCTCGCCGTGCTGGATGGACGTCATGCTTCGAGGATCGAAGCGTCGCCGCCTCGTGGTGAGGGGCTTGAAACGCGCGGAGAAGCGGGCGATCATGACGCGCGATGCGCGCCGGCGTCAGACGCTCGCGACGTCGAACGCGTCGACGGGGCGGTGCGGGATGGTCGTGGGTGCCTCGAGATGGACCGCGCCGCTGGGCAGCAGACCCGCACCGCCGCGCCGACGCATCACGCGCCACTGGGCCAGCACGTCCTCGCCCGCGTGCGCGGCGTCGAGCTCGCGCCAGAAGCCGAAGCCGCCGGCCTCCAGGAGGGCGTCGCGACGGAAGAGCACGCAGCCGCCGATCCACGCGATCTTGTAGGCGAGCCAGCCGCGCTCGGGCAGATCGACGTCGCGGGCCAGGTGCGCGGGATTGGCCGCGTTGTGCAGCCGCCAGCGCTCGAACTCCGGCGCGCCCCGCCGCACGCGCTCCGGGCGCACGGGGCCGGCCCATGGCTCGAAGGCCTCGCGCTCGGCCGGCCGGTCGTCGTCGAGGTACGACAGTCCCTGCACCGCCATGCCCACGAAGCCGCAGTCGAGCTCGCGCAGCGCCTCGTGCATCCGCTGCAGCTGCCCGGGCTCCAGCCAGACGTCGTCGTCGAGGAACAGCACCGCCTCGGCCGACGACCGGTCCAGCAGGAACTGCCGCTGCTCGGCCATGCCGCGACGCGGCAGGTGGCGATGCACCTGCACCTCGCCGCCCTGTGCCTGCAGCACGCGCCGCATCGCGGCCACGGCGGCGTGCGAGGGGGCGTCGTCGTCCGACTGATCGCTCACGATCACGCGGAACGGTGGGTCGTCCTGTGCCGCGAGGCCCGCGAGGGTGACGGCGAGCTCGGCCACGCGGCCGGCGGTGGGGATCAGGACGTCGACGAGGGGTGCGGCCGGCGCGGCGGGCGTGGCCCACGCGCCGGCCGCGCGGCGCGAGGCCACTCAGCCGCCCGAGACGGCGCTGCTGACGGCGGCGGGGGCGTCGAACGAGTCCTCGCCGGCCGACTCGAGCGCCGAGACGAGATCGTCGGGGGCGCCGTTCTCCCGCGCGCGGGCGACGAGATCCTCCTTGCGCGCCGGGTAGTCGACGCCGCCGAGGTACTTCTGCAGCTCGATGGGCGTGGGGTTGTCGGCCATGATCGCTCCTCTCGTGATCGGACGCGGCCATGCTAGGAAGCCGATGGTCCCCAGGCGCGGGGGTTGACACCGGGCCGCGGCGGGCTCGGCGACGCCGCCTGCGCAGGCCCGTCGCCGACGGCCCGCGCGGCGGGCGACACGCCCGGGATGATGCACCGGTTTGCCCCACCCGCCGCATCGGCGTAATGTTTCATCTGTCGCCGCCAAGCGGTGAGGTTGAGCCGAGAGGCTCCCATCCCAAGTAGGCGACACAAACCCCGACGAAGATCCTCGCAAGAGGGTGACGAGTCGTGGTGCGAATGCCCCGGAGGGCTGCAGGGGGACCTGCAGGGCTGGGTGCGTCCGATCCTTGAGAACTCAAC
>NZ_JBMDJT010000059.1:0-7626 GCF_057809335.1 Microbacterium sp. FG3
TACGCGACGAGTCACCCGCGGGCCCGGTAGTCCCGTCGCCTTCTGTGCCCTCCGGCACGGTGCCCGATAGCAGCACCGCCGCGACCGGGCTCGTCCGGAATCGTGCGGGAACGTCCGAGCGAGGCCCGCCCGGGCGCTGCGCGCCGGGGCGGGCCTCCTAGCCTGAGCGGGATGAGTGCGCCACCCAGCATCGTGAACTACCTCACCCGCCTCGGCGAGCCCGCCTACGGCACCTCGCTCCTGCCGAGCGACTTCGTGCCCTTCGCCTCGGGGCCGGTGCGGGGCTGGACGGCCCGCGCCCACACGGCCGAAGGGCAGGACGTGCAGTACGTCGTCTGGGGTCGCCCCGGGACGGGGGAGGACCTCGACACCTGCCCGGTGCGGTGCGGGATCCGCGACGATCACGATGCCCCGAGCGCCGACGCCCTGGCCGGCCTGCGGCCGCTGCTGGATCCGTTCCGTCGCACCCTCGGCGAGCCGGCTCCGGTGCAGGACTGGTATGACGCGATCTGCATGGAGGATGCCGCCTGGGCCGTGGCCCAGCGGCACGAGCGGCGCTGGGGCGGGGCTGCGCTCGACGACGTCGTGACGCGCGTCGAGCACGGCATCTCCGCGTACGAGCAGCACGAGGTGGCCGTCTCGACGTTCGGCTCGCTCGCCGACGTGCAGGCATGGATCGACGAGGCGCTGGCGAAGACGCAGGTGCGGCTCGAGGCGCTCGTGCTGACCGACTTCCCCTATGTGCCGGGCGAGATGCGCGACGGCATGCTGCTGCAGGCCGTCGTCGACGACGAGGTCGTCGGCTACGCGCCCATCGCGGTGGCGACGAACCTCGACTCCGCCGAATGGCTTGATTCGCCGGTTGCGGAGATCGCGCCGCGTCCCCGGGCGGAGCTGCGGATGTCGGGCGCCACCCGTATGGGAATGAACGCGAGGTTCGTGCAGGCATGGGGAGACGTTCGTGCCCAGGCCACGCTCACAGGCGGTGCTGTGCCGTGCCCGGACCCGGATGGCTGGCTGATCCTCGGGATCATCGGCACCGACATCGCCGTCCCGGTTCCGGCGGGTGCCGCCAACCTGCTGATCGAGACGGACGACGACGGAGCCATGGTGGTCATCAGCGTCCACCCGTCTCTGGAGCGTGAGAAGCATCATCGCGATCGCGCAGGCTTCGAGCGCCGCTGGGGGCGCTGGCTGGATGACGACGTCGTGCTCACCGATGAGGAGCTGAACGAGGGGATCGCGCGCGCTGAGCAGGCGCTGCGCGCGGCGCTGGCGAAGGAGGCGAACTGATGTCCACGGGGATCACGATCGATGACGATGTCACGATCCCGCTCGACGGGTTCGAGGGGGATCGCCCGCGCGGGTGCCAGTGGGACGAGAGCGTGTGCACCGCGGTGCCCGGCTACCGCATCGTCGGCGCCGAGGAACGGCACGGAGACCACACGCACGAGGCTGAGGCGGCCGTCTACTGCCCTCGCCACTACGCGCTGGCGCTCGCGCGCCTCGTCGAGGCCCACCCCACGGAGTGCACGACGCCTCTGGCGGCGCACGCGGTCGTCTACGGGAGTATCGGAGGCGCACGATGAGCACACACAGCGCTGAGAAGCGGGTTCCGGGCAAGGTCGGGGCGTGGCGGTGGGTGGTGCTCGTCGCCGGAGCCGTCCTCGCCGCGGTGTTCGTCTTCTCGATCGTTCTTGCCGTGGTAGCGGCCATCCAGGCAGCTGGCAAGCCAAACTGGATGGAGCGGACCGGCCCAATCGGTGACACATTCGGCGGCCTCCTGGGCCCGATCCTCAGCACGGCAGCGCTCGGCGCCACGATCGCGATCGCCTTCGCAGAAGGGCGCCGCATAGACCGCGAACGGAATGAGCGCGAAGACGCCGACAAGGAGTCCCACGCCAACGGCCTGGTCGCGTGGATCGCCGAGACTCCGCGGAACAACCCCTCGGATACCTCCCATCTGGGCGTGGTGGTGACGAACGGCACCGGATCGCTCGTGCGCGACGTCGACCTCGTCGTGAAGGTGACGCTGTCGGGCTCGCGCGGAGAGCGCCGCATGAGGAATCGGGAGAAGGTAGTCCCCCCGGGAACCTGGTTCCTGCAGCTCGACCGGGGCGTCGCGGATGAGGACGCGCAACCTGAAGACGTCAACGGTGGCTGGCCGGCTCCCGTGCCGGTGGATGCGGCGGGTCAGCTTCGTGTCTGGCTCCCCTCGGTCAAGGGGGGCGATCTCACCGAGTATGCGCTCCGAGTGCACCCTCCCGAGGTAGACGACCGCGGCGAAGTGCAGCCGTACTTCGAGCTCGACGAGCTGCGCTTCGCTCTTGGCGGGCAGCGCTGGCGGCGTGAGACAGGCGACACGCTGAGCCGGTTCAGGGAGGGCAGCGACCAGGAGTGGAACGAGCGACGATGGAACCTGGAGTTCGAGGAACACGCGAAGGTCTGGCGCCCGCTCGTGAAAGCTCCCCGGCAGGCGCGACCGGCGAACCCCGTCACGCAGGAACGGATTCGCAGAATCGCGGCGGCGTTGGTGGGCAAGACGCCGGAAGCGATCGTGCCCGACGAGCGCTATCCGCTGGTGCCTGAGCTGCGGAGAACGGGGCTGCTGAAGCTCCGCGTATCCCGGCTGCAGCAGTCGATCTTCTTCTACAACACTGAGGTCGACAACGACCCGCATGTGCTGTGGCTGGGCGGCAGCGGCCGTACCGAGGAGATCCCGCAGTTCCTGCAGTTCGACGGGGCATGGAAGGGCTCATCCAGACAGAAGCGCCTGAGTGAGCTGAAGGACTTGCTTGTTCCCCTCAGCGGTGAACCGGAGCAGCTCGCGCAGAAGTTCCGGAAGAGCATCGGCGAATACCTCCCGGATCGACCCGCGTCGAGTCCCGCAGTCTTGACACCGTCCATCGCACCGAAAGGCATCGACAATGTCTCTTGACCACGCCATCACGCCCGTTCCTGTCCCGTCTGAGGGTGAGGAGGCGCAGCAGACCGCGCCGCCGGCGGCGGACCTGGCCTGGACGGCGAACCGACTGCGCAAGGCCGGGCACAAGATCTACGAGGTGTACGCCACCTCGCGCATCTTCCACCTGCTGAACGACCCGCAGATCGAGTTCGTCACGCAGCAGCTCGTGCGCCGTCCCGACGGGAAGCGGGCGCTGATGGACGTGTACTTCCCTCAGTTCAACCTCTTCGTCGAGATCGACGAGCCGTACCACGACGGTGAAGAGCAGGAACGCGCGGACCGCAAGCGCACCGAGGACCTTCGAAAGGCGCTGGCCACCCGCCAGTCGTCCATGATCGACGCGCCGGCGGAACCTGTGCGCCTCAAGGTCGCCGGTCAGACGATGGCGCAGTTCAACGAGCAGATCGATCGCGTCGTCGCTCGGATCACGTCGATGAAGAAGACGAAGGTCGCGGAAGGGACCTTCGAGCCGTTCGTGTTCGGCCGGCGCGCGAGCGTCGACTACTGGCGGGAACGCGGCACCGTCAGCGTGGACGATCGCACGGAGCTGCGTACCCGAGCGGATGTCGGAGCGCTGTTCGGGGTGCGGCCCAACCAGATGAAGGCGGTGTGGCGCGTCAGCGCCGACACCATCCTGTGGTGGCCGAAGTTCTACGACAACGCCCTCTGGTCGAATGTCCTCTCGTCCGACGGCACCGAGATCGTCGAGACGGACAAGCGCCCGGAGGGCGGAGGCCCGTCGCGGGTCACCCGCAACGACCCGCGGCCGGGCGATCGTCGGCTCGTGTTCGCCCACACCGAGGACGAGCAGTTCGGCGGCGTCTACTACAACTTCGCAGGCGTCTTCACGCAGGCGGAATCCGGGGGAGGCCGTACGCGATACGTGCGCGTCGCCGACACCGTCGACCTCGCGGCAGAGCGCGCTCGCGAGGGAGGCCCCGACTTTCGCTGAGGGGGCAAGCGCGCGCCCGCCCTTCGCGGTGCCGATGCCCGCGGCATCCGGATCGCGTGCGAGCGGTTCGGTCTGGCGTCAGTCGCGGCCGGGAAGTCCGTCGAGTGACGTGAGGGAACGGCCGGCCGCATCGGCATGGCGCGACAGCAGCAGCGCCACGAGCAGGGCGATGCCGCCCGAGATGAGCTTGTCGGCGACGGAGGAGCCGATGTTCGACACGAGCGCCGCCTCCCACGCGTTCGCGCCCGCCGCATGCAGGCGCTCGAACAGCGTGGTCGTGACGAGGTGATTCGTCCGCCCGTCGTACTGCAGCACCGTGATCGGAAGCGACGTGAGCGTGCAGCTCACGGCCGCGAGGAGGTTCAGCACGAGGAAGCGCGACGCGGTGCGTCCCAGGCCCCATTGGTGCACGCCGTACCCCCACACCAGCGCGCCCACGACCGAGACGAGCCCGAACGGCAGCCCCTCGGCGGCCAGGGGCAGCAGCGTGCCCGGGGTGAGGACGAGCGTGACGGCGGCGAGCGCGACGGCGGCCCAGGGGCCGATGCACACCGCGATGATGGCCGTGCCCGCCATGTCCAGCCAGATCGGGAGGTCGAAGTTGGCGACGATCACGCCGCCGACGAGGTTGACGCCGATGCAGGCGACGAACAGCGTGGCCGCGAGCGGCAGCTCGGGGCGGGGTGGCGGGAGGGTCGGCCAGCGCCGTCCTGCGGGCCGCGCCGCGGGCGCCGCCGGCGCGGCAGGTGCCGGCTGCTCGGCGATTTCGGCCGGCGGCCTCTCGGCCGTCCGCGCCGCGATGCACCGCTCGCGCCAGCGCTCGGCCTCGCTCGCGTCCCCTCCCAGGGCGGCCACGATCTCCGCGACGAGGCTGGGGTTCAGGCGCCTGCGCTCCGGCCGGAAGGCGTCGTACACCGTCGAGCGGGCGATGTGCGCGGACGCCGGGGCGATGCCCTTCTCCTCGCGCATGCGGGTGATCCGTGCCGCGATCTCGCCGTACGAGATGTCGCCGGCGCGCATGCGCAGCGCCTGCAGGTCGTTCGAGAGCTGCGCCATGGCGCGCGTGGCGGCGGTCGGATCGTCCTTCGTCTGGCTCATCGCGGGCACCCCCATCTCTCCGCGGTTCCCGAGCATAGCGGTGGGTAGTTACGGCTTTCGCGCGCGATCGGCCGGTAGATCGGTATGCTGTCGCGCTCGCGCGCGGATCCGGATCGCCGGGGCCGGTCGGCGGGATCGCGGGCGCGCGTCGCTAGAATCGACCAAGCATGTCGACGGCAGGAGCATCGGTGACGGAGAAGGCCAAGACCTCCACGAAGGACGAGCCCGTGCTCGGACCGACGGGACGTCCGTACCAGGGCTTCCCGACGCCTCCGAAGCTCGATCGGCACGGCCCCGCGCGCATCATCGCGCTGTGCAACCAGAAGGGCGGCGTCGGCAAGACCACGACGTCGATCAACCTGGCCGCGTCGCTGGCCGACTACGGCCGCAAGGTGCTCGCGATCGACTTCGACCCGCAGGGCGCGCTGTCGGCGGGCCTGGGCGTGCCGACGCACGACGTGCCCACCATCTACGACCTGCTGCTCGACACCAAGCGCGACCCGCGCGAGGCGATCGTGCAGACGGCCACCGAGGGCCTCGACCTCATCCCCGCCAACATCGACCTGTCGGCGGCCGAGGTGCACCTCGTCAACGAGGTGGCGCGCGAGAGCATCCTCTCGCACGTGCTGCGCCGCGTCGCGGCCGACTACGACGTCATCCTCATCGACTGCCAGCCCTCGCTCGGCCTGCTCACCGTCAACGCGCTCACGGCCGCGCACGGCGTGCTCATCCCGCTCGAGTGCGAGTTCTTCGCGCTGCGCGGCGTGGCCCTGCTCATCGAGACGATCGAGAAGGTGAAGGACCGCCTCAACCCCGCGCTCGATCTCGACGGCCTGCTCGCGACCATGTACGACCCGCGCACCCTGCACTCGCGCGAGGTGCTGGAGCGGATCGTCGAGACCTTCGGCGACAAGGTGTTCGAGACCGTCATCGGCCGCACGGTGAAGTTCCCCGACGCGTCGGTGGCCGGGCAGCCGATCACCGAGTACGCGCCGGAGCACCCGGCGGCCCAGGCGTACCTGCGGCTCGCGCGGGAGCTCGTGGCGCGCGGCGCCGTGGCGTAGTGGCCATGACCGGTCCCGGCCAGCCCGATCCGGACGGGGACGGCCCGGCCGCCGAGGGCGCGCCGGCCGAGGCGGGCGCCGCGGACGAACGTGCCTTCCGCGTCTCGCTGTCGAACTTCGACGGGCCCTTCGATCTGCTGCTGCAGCTCATCTCGAAGCACGAGATGGACATCACCGAGATCGCCCTCAGCAAGGTCACGGACGAGTTCATCGCCTACCTGCGCGACCTCGACTCGGGGGAGGAGCTGGATCAGGCCAGCGAGTTCCTCGTCGTCGCCGCGACGCTGCTCGACATGAAGGTGGCCGGGCTGCTGCCGCAGGGCGAGCTGGTCGACGCCGAGTCGGTGGCGCTGCTGGAGGCCCGCGACCTGCTGTTCGCGCGCCTGCTGCAGTACCGCGCGTTCAAGGAGGCGTCGGCGTGGTTCGCGCAGCGGCTGCGGGCCGAGGAGGGCCGGCACGCGCGCAGCGTGCCGCTGGACCCGAAGTACCGCGCCCGCACGCCCGAGCTCGTGTGGACGCTCTCGCCCGACGACTTCGCGGCGCTCGCGATCCTCGCCATGACGCCGCGCGACATCCCGACGGTGGGGCTGGATCACCTGCACGCGCCGCTCGTGAGCATCCGCGAGCAGGCCGCGATCGTCGTCTCGACGCTGCGCAGCGCCGAGACGCTCACGTTCCGCGAGCTGATCGCCGGCGTCACGCAGGCCGGCGTCGTCGTGGCCCGATTCATCTCGGTGCTGGAGCTGTACCGGCACGCGGCGATCTCGTTCGAGCAGCTCGAGCCGCTCGGCGAGCTGACGCTGCGCTGGACGGCCGAGCACTGGTCCGAGGAAACGCTGGCGACCCTGGGGGCCGACTATGACCGATGAGAACGCGACCGGCGCCGGCGAGGCGGCCGTGCCGGGCGACGCCCCGGCTACCGAGGCGAGCCGGCCTGAGCCGGTGGGGACGGTGCCGCAGCGGCTCGAGGCGATCCTGCTGATCGCGGACGAGCCGCTCAGCGTCGTCAGCCTCGCCACGGCGGTCGGCGCGCCCGTGGCCGCCGTGCGCCAGGCTCTCGAGGGGCTCGTCGCCGACTACGACGGACGCGACGGCGGCCGCCGCCGCGGCTTCGAGCTGCGCGAGGTCGGCGGCGGCTGGCGCATGTACGTGCGCGACGAGTTCGACGGCCTCGTGGCGGAGCACATCGGCGGGCAGGCGCCCGCGCGGCTGTCGCAGGCGGCGCTCGAGACGCTCGCGGTCATCGCCTACAAGCAGCCCGTCTCGCGCTCGCAGGTCGCGTCGATCCGCGCCGTGAACGTCGACTCGGTCGTGCGCACGCTGCTGGCCCGCGGCCTCATCACCGAGCTGTTCACCGATCCGGAGACGGGCGCCATCAACTACGGTACGACCGATCTGCTGCTGCAGCAGCTGGGCATCAACTCGCTCGACGAGCTGCCCCCGATCTCGCCGCTGCTCGACGACGGAGCCGACGGCTTCGACGACATCGTCTGATCCGCCGCCCGTCTCCCGGCGAGAATCCATCGCCGCGCCGAGAATCCGTGGGC
>NZ_JBMDJT010000006.1:0-104906 GCF_057809335.1 Microbacterium sp. FG3
TCGGCTGCCTGCGCCTCGTCGGCGGTGGTGGCGGCCGGCGCGGCGGCCGGGGCGGGCGCGGGGGCGGCGGGCTCGGGCGCCTGGGCCGCGGCGGAGGCCGGATCGACCGGCACGGCGGGGGCGTCGGCGTCCTGGATCGGCTCGGGCCCGCGCGGCGGCGCGGTGACCGGCGTGCCGGCCGTGTCGGCGGGCAGGTGGCTGGAGCGGCGCGGGCCGGCGAACGCCGAGCCGTCGGCCTCGCCCTGGCCCTGCTCGGGGGCGACGACGGGCGCCGGCTCGTCGACGGGCTCCTCGGCCGCGTCGACCTTGCCGTCCGGGTGCACGATGAGCGGCCACGTCGCGTCGGGCTCCTCGACCGTGACGCGCACGGGGCGCTGCAGGCGCTGGGCGGTCTCGGCGCAGAAGCGCACGACCTCGCGGCGGGCGTTCTCGGCGGAGTCCGTGGCGATCGGGTGCTCGGTGTCGTTCATCGTGAGCACGCCGTTTCCGGTCGCGTCGATGCGCGCGGCGATGACCGGCCACGTGGGTACGTACTGCATGTGATCCCCCTCGGACGCGACCCGCGAGCGGGCCTTGCGATATTCCCCCTAAGCCTACGGCGTCGCTCCCCGGGCACCCGGATCCGATTCCCTTGCGTCCTGCGAAAGAACCCCGGTTCTTGCGCGCACCGGCGGCGGCAAGACGGCGCCCGGCATTCCTAGGCTGGCAACGCAGATCGCCACAAGCGAAGGAGTGACGTGGGCGCGTACGAAGAGCAGCAGTCGGCGTGGACCGCGCGGGAGGAGCTCGCGGAGCGGATGATCCCCGTGATCGGGCGCCTGCACCGCGACCACGGCGTCGTCCCCTCGATCCACGGCCGGCGCCTCGTGGGCGGCTCGCCCGTCGACATCCTGAAGGCGCATCGCTTCGCGCGGCAGACGGACGAGGAGGCGCTCGATCCGGCCAAGACCCTCGCGGTGCTCGAGGCGCTCGAGAGCCTCGATCTCGGTGCCGCATCGATCGACATCGCCCGCCTCATCGCCCGGTTCGACGCGCAGGGCGGTTCGTACGAGCCCGCGGCCCTGGCCGACTTCCTGCGCGTCGAGCTGGCTGAGGTGGTCGGGGCCCAGGCGCCCGCGCCGACCGACGTGGTGCTCTACGGCTTCGGGCGCATCGGCCGCCTCATCGCGCGCATCCTCATCGCGCACGCCGGCCGGGCGTCCGGGCTGCGGCTGCGCGCGATCGTCGTGCGCGGGGGCGGCGACGCCGACCTGCGCAAGCGCGCCAGCCTGCTGCGCCGCGACTCGGTGCACGGCGCGTTCCGGGGATCGATCGAGGTGGACGAGCGGAACCAGACGATCCTCGCCAACGGCACCCTCATCCACGTGATCCATGCCGACGATCCCGCCGCCGTCGACTACACGAGGTACGGGATCGACGACGCGATCGTCGTCGACAACACCGGGCGCTGGCGCGACGAGGAGGGGCTCGGGCAGCACCTGCGGTCGCGGGGCGTGGCGCGCGTGCTGCTGACGGCCCCGGGCAAGGGTGCCATCAAGAACATCGTCGCCGGCGTGAACGGCGACGACATCGCGCCGGGCGACGCGATCGTGTCGGCCGCCTCGTGCACGACCAACGCCATCACGCCCGTGCTCGCCGTGCTCGACGAGGCCTACGGCATCGAGCGCGGGCACGTCGAGACCGTGCACTCGTTCACCAACGACCAGAACCTGATCGACAACTTCCACCGGGGAGACCGGCGGGGCCGGGCCGCGACGCTCAACATGGTCATCACCGAGACCGGGGCGGCGAAGGCCGTGGCGAAGGCGCTGCCGCAGCTGAAGGGCAAGCTCACGGGATCGGCCATCCGCGTGCCGACGCCCGACGTCTCGCTCGCCATCCTGAACCTGAGGCTGGGGCGCGCCGTCACCCGCGACGGGATCAACGCGCACCTGCGGCAGACCTCGCTCACCTCGCCGCTGCGCCCGCAGATCGACTACATCGAATCGCCCGAGGTGGTCTCGAGCGACTTCGTCGGCAGCAACAGGGCCGGCGTCGTCGACGGGCTCGCCACGGTCGCGGACGGCGACGAGAACGTCGTGCTCTACGTCTGGTACGACAACGAGTTCGGCTACTCGTGCCAGGTCGTGCGCGTGCTCGAGCGGATGGCGGGGGCCCACCCCGTGGTGCTCCCCGAGCGCGATCCCGTGGCGGTCGAGGCCGTGCCCGAAACGGTGTCGGCCGCCGTCTGACGGGCCCGGCTCGGGGCGGTTCCCGGTGGGCGCGCGGACGCACTCCACTACCCTGGGAGGGGATAGGGGAGGGCTCGTGGGACGCAACGCCGATGCCATCGCGGAGGGTGTGGCGATCGCGCTCGCCGCGGCGCGGCTGCAGGTGAAGAACCGCATCCTGGTGAGCACGATCTCGCTGGGCGGCAACTTCGATCCCGAGCTCTTCGCGCCGACCGCCCGCGAGGCGCTGTCGCAGCTGGCCGACGAGCAGGAGCAGGTGTCGGAGGCGATGACCGCCGCCCGCAAGCGCGCGTGGGGGAAGCACTCGCAGCCGCACGGCACGCACGACTACCGCGACCGCGACGTGCGCAACCTGCGGCGCCGCGCCCGGCAGGCCGCAGGCGTGGCCAAGCAGCTGCGCGAGCGGGCGGAGGCCCCCGACCAGGTACGCGCGCTCGTCGAGGCCGCGCGCGACGCTGCGTGGCACGATGTGCAGCAGAACCTCGACAGTCGGCTGCGGATCGAGGGCATGCGCCCCGATCAGGACCCCGACTACGCCCGGATGCGCGACGCGCGCATGCAGGCGCTGCGTCTGGTCGATCTGCAGCGACTCTCGGCCGACGCCCGCGCGCGGCGGCGCGCCCGGGAAGGCGCGGAGCCCGACGAGGAGGGCACGGCGGAGTCGGCCTGATTTCGCGAGGCGCCGACGCGTGATGTACTATGGACAGGTTGCTTCGGCAGCGGAAACTGCGCCCGTAGCTCAATGGATAGAGCATCTGACTACGGATCAGAAGGTTAGGGGTTCGAGTCCCTTCGGGCGCACACTGTGTTGAGACAGTAGACAAGGCCTGGTTCCTGAGGAACCGGGCCTTCGTCGTCTCCCGGCTCGAAGCCGCACCTCCCCTGGATCTACAGGGAGTCGCGCAGCTTCTGCGTGAGAGATTTCAGCATTCTCAGCTCGTCGGTGCTGAGCGCGCTCATGCGGTCGGCGATGTGCTTGCCGTGGCGGGTCGCGATCGCGCGGAACGCCCGCTCGCCCGCCTCCGTGGCGGTGACGAGCGATCCCCGCCCGTCGTCGGGATCCGGCGCCTTCGTGACGAGGCCGCGCGTGACCATCCGGTCCACGAGGCGCGAGACGCTCGGCTGGCTGATGAGCATGTTGGCCGTCACCTCGCGCAGACGCGCGGTGCGGTCGGGGGAGCGCACGACGGTGAGCAGCACGTCGTACTCGGGCTGCGTGAGGGCGGCGCCGTCGAAGTCGCCCTCGAGCAGCGCGAAGATCTCGTGCTGCGCGCGGAAGAGGTTCTCCCACGCCTCGACGGCGAGCCTGCGATCAGCCATGTATTCAACTGTATCCAAGGCGACCGCCGGCGCTCCCCGGGCAAGGGAAAGGGCCGGTCGGTGAGGATCCGACCGGCCCCTTGTCCCTTGCACCAAGAGTGTCCTGCAATCACATGCGGTCACCGCCACAGCAAACGGCTTCCGTGATGAGGACTCTATAACGGATAAGTAACGGAGGGAAGCTCCGGCGTTACTTTTCTGTGACATTCACCGGATGTTCATCGGAACCCGAAGGTCGGTGCAGCGGTTCCGATCGACGGAGCGGCGTGCGTCCCGCCGCCCGTTAGCGCATCCCGACCGACGCGCGAAAGGGGGTTCCGCCACCGCTCGCGGCGCGGAATCATCGGGCCGATGGTGTTCATCGGATTCCACGCCTCGCACGAGCAGATCGCGCCCAGCGCTCTGCTCGACGACGTGGCCCGCGCCGAGGAGGTCGGGTTCGACGGCGCGATGTGCTCGGATCACCTCGCGCCCTGGAGCCCGCGGCAGGGGCAGTCCGGCTTCGCCTGGAGCTGGCTCGGCGCTGCGCTCGCGCAGACCCGGTTCCCGTTCGGCGTGGTGACGGCGCCCGGGCAGCGTTACCACCCCGTCGTGCTCGCGCACGCGATCGCGACGCTCGGCGAGATGTTCCCGGGCCGGTTCTGGGCGGCGCTCGGCAGCGGCGAGGCGATGAACGAGCACGTCACCGGCGACCCGTGGCCGCCGAAGGACGAGCGCAACGAGCGCCTGCGCGAGAGCGCCGACGTCATGCGCCGGCTGCTCGCGGGCGAGGAGGTCAGCCACGACGGCCGCGTCACCGTGCACCGCGCGCGGCTGTGGAGCCGGCCCGAGGTCGCGCCGCCGTTCCTCGCGGCCGCGACGAGCCCGGAGACCGCGGGCTGGGCCGCGTCGTGGGCCGATGGGCTCGCGACCGTCGCCCAGGCGCCGGACGCGCTGCGCCGGGTGGTCGACGCCTACCGGTCGCCCGGGGGATCGGGCCCCTGCGTGCTGCAGGTGCACGTGAGCTGGGCCGCGTCGGACGCCGACGCGCTCGCGATCGCGCGGGATCAGTGGCGCAACGGCCTCGTCTCGCCGCCGCGGTGCTGGGACATCGAGCAGCCCGAGGACTTCGACGCCGCCGTCGGCGAGGTCGACGAGCGGGCGCTGCGCGAGGCGGTGATGGTGGCGAGCGACGCGGGCGAGCTGGCCGAGCGCGTCGCCGAGCTCACGCGGATCGGATTCGACCGCGTCTATCTGCATCACGTCGGGCAGGACCAGTCGGACTTCCTCGCGGCCGCGCAGTCCGACATCCTGCCCCTGCTGAGGGAACGGACATGAGGCTCACGGACACGAGCGACCTGTGGTGGAAGTCGGCGGTCATCTACTGCCTCGACGTGGAGAAGTTCGTCGACTCCGACGGCGACGGGGTGGGCGACCTGCAGGGGCTCGCCGCCCGCATCGACTACCTCGCCCAGATCGGCGTGACGTGCCTGTGGCTCATGCCGATCTACCCGAGCCCCCGCAAGGACGACGGCTACGACGTGACGGACTTCTACGGCATCGACCCGCGCCTGGGCAGCCACGGCGACTTCGTCGAGGTGGTGCGCACGGCGAAGGATCGCGGCATGCGGGTGATCGTCGACCTCGTGATCAACCACACGTCCGACAGGCACCCGTGGTTCGTCGCCGCGAAGCGCAGCGTGGACTCGCCGTATCGCGACTACTACGTGTGGCGCGACGATCCGCCGCCCGAGGGGCAGCAGAACCCCGTCTTCCCCGGCGAGGCCGACGGCGTGTGGACGAAGGACGAGAAGTCGGGGCAGTGGTACCTGCACAGCTTCTACGAGCACCAGCCCGACCTGAACGTGACCAACCCGCGCGTGCGCGACGAGATCGCCAAGACGGTCGGCTTCTGGCTGGAGCTGGGGGTGTCGGGCTTCCGCGTCGACGCCGTGCCGTTCCTGCTCGAGGTGCCCGAGGGCGCCGACATGGCCAATCCGCACGACTTCCTGCGCGACATCCGCCGCTTCCTGCAGCGGCGCTCGAGCGAGGCCGTGCTGCTGGGCGAGGTCAACCTGCCGTACGAGCAGCAGGTGGCGTACTTCGGCGCGAACGATGACGGCCAGGAGCTGACGATGCAGTTCGACTTCGCCGGCATGCAGCGGCTCTATCTCTCGCTCGTGCGGCAGGATCCCGCCCCGCTCGTCGAGACGCTGAGCTCCCGCCCCGAGCTGCCCGTCGAGACGCAGTGGGCCAACTTCCTGCGCAACCACGACGAGCTGACGCTGGATCAGCTCGCCGAGGGCGAGCGCCAGGAGGTGTTCGAGGCGCTCGCGCCGGATGAGGGGCAGCGCGTGTACGGCCGCGGCATCGTGCGCCGGCTGCCGCCGATGCTGCAGGGCGACCCGCGCCGCATCCGGATGGCGTACAGCCTGCTGTTCACGCTGCCGGGCACGCCCGTGCTGTTCTACGGCGAGGAGATCGGCATGGGCGAGAACCCCGACCTGCCGGGCCGGCACGCGGTGCGCACGCCCATGCAGTGGTCGCCCGAGCGGGGCGGCGGGTTCTCCAGCGCGCCGCCGCGGCGGCTTGCGTCGCGCCCACCGGAGGGCGGGTACGGGCCGCAGCACGTGAATGTGGCCGACCAGCTGGAGGATCCGGGCTCGCTGCTGCACTTCTTCCGCGCCCTCGTCTCGCGCTACCGCCTGTCGCCCGAGCTCGGGTGGGGCCACTTCGAGGTGATCGAGCAGGACGCGCCCGCCGTGCTCGTGCACTCGCTGACGGCGGATCTGGGCCGCATGATCGCGGTGCACAACTTCGCCGACGAGCCCGCCGTCACGCGGTTCCGCCTCGAGGGGGAGCCCGACGGCGTCTCGCTCGTCGACCTGCTGGGCGCCGAGCGGCTCGAGGTGGGCGAGCAGGGCGAGGTCGAGCTGGAGCTGCCCGCCTACGGCTACCGCTGGCTGCGCGTCTCGCGACCGGGCGACGGCCGGCTCACGTAGGGCGCGACGCGGCCCGTCAGCGCCGCCGCCACCAGCGGCGCCGCGGCGGCTCCTGCGCGCGAGCGCGGGCGGCGGCGCGGGCGCGTTCGGCGCGCCGCTCGCGCCACGCCTCGAGCTCGGCCTCCACGTCGTGCTCGGGGGTGACCACGGGTGGGCCGCCCAGCAGCTGCAGCCGCGCCTCGCGCACCCGGTGGTTGAAGTCCTCGACGTACTCGCGCACGTCGCGCTCGTGCGTGAGCGCGTCGAGGCGCTCGGCGAACTCCGCGTGCTCCACGCGCAGCGCCAGGGCCGGCGGGCCGAGGCCCGTGAGCTGCTCGCGCTCGATCTTGCGGCGCACCCACCAGTCCGGATCGTGCCGCTCGCCGAGCCCCTCGATCGGCTTGCCCGCGCCGGGCAGGTCGTCGAACTCGCCGCGCCGGATCGCCTGCTGGATCGCCTGCTCGACGACCGCCGCGCGCTCCTCGGCCGTCGACCACTGGGGGCCGGATCGGCGCGGCTCGGGCTCGTCCTCGCGGGGAATGACGCCGTCGCGCTCGAGCCGGTAGCGCAGGGCGGCCAGACGCGGGTCCTCCGCCTCGCCGGTGGCGTCGTCGTCTCGCGCGGCCATGCCTCCACGGTACGACGAGGCGTAGGGTCGGGGCATGGCCATCGACATCCCTCGCATCGCGCTCAACGACGGACGGCCCTTTGCGCAGATCGGCCTCGGCACCTACAAGCTCACCGGAGACGACGGCATCGCCGCGATCGAATCCGGCATCGCGGGCGGCTATCGCCTGCTCGACACCGCCGTGAACTACGGCAACGAGCGGGAGGTCGGCGAGGCCGTGCGACGCAGCGGCATCGACCGCGACGAGATCATCGTCACGACGAAGGTGCCCGGCCGCCACCACGGCTACGACGAGGCGATCGCCAGCGGGCGGGCCTCCAGCGAGACGCTGGGCCTCGGCCGCATCGACCTGCTGCTCATCCACTGGCCCAATCCGCGCGTGGACAAGTATGTCGACACGTTCCGCGGCATGATCGCGCTGCGCGACGAGGGCGTGGTCGCGTCGGTGGGCGTGTCCAACTTCACGATCCCCATGCTCCAGCGCCTCATCGACGAGACCGGCGTGGTGCCGGCCGTCAACCAGGTGGAGCTGCACCCGTACTTCCCGCAGGCCGAGCTGCGCGCCTTCCACGCCGAGCACGGCATCCGCACCGAGAGCTGGAGCCCCCTGGGTCGCCGCAGCGACCTGCTCGCCGAGCCGGTGCTGCACGACATCGCCGCGGCGCACGGCGTCGGCCCCACCCAGGTGGTCATCCGCTGGCACGTGCAGCTGGGCGCCACGCCGATCCCCAAGTCGTCCGATCCGACGCGCCAGATCGAGAACGCCGACGTGTTCGGCTTCGAGCTGACGGACGACGAGGTCGCCGCCATCTCGGCGCTCGAGCGCGGGCGCATCTGGGACGGCGACCCCGACACGCACGAGGAGATGTAGCGCCGGATCGGCTCAGTGGGGCGCGTGGTAGCCGGCGTCGCCGCGCTTCCAGTAGCCCTTCACGACGATCTGCTCGGGGCCGAGGCCCCACCGGTCGCACAGCAGGGCGCGGCCGGGCTTGACGATGGACTGCTCGGCGGCGACGAAGCCGAACACCGAGCCGGCCGGGCGCTGCTCGGCCGTGACGGCATCGAGCGCGGCGGCGAGGGCCCGGCCCTCCGCGGCGCCGTCGCGGTGCACGTACTCCACGCGCACGGGGGCGTCGATCGGGATCTCGTGCGCGGCATCCGCGACCTCGACGAGGATGCGGGCGTCCGCGCCCTCGGGGATGAGCGCGGCGTAGCGGCGGATCTGCGGCACGGCCGTCTCGTCGCCCGCCAGCAGCCAGCCGTCGGGCGTGCCCGCGATGCGCATCGATCCGCGCGGGCCGCCGACGCCGGCGATCGCGCCGAGCGGGGCGGTCGCCGCCCACACGCCCGCGACGCCCTCGTCGCCGTGCACGGCGAACTCGAGGTCGAGCCAGTCGTCGCCCCAGGCCAGCGGCGTGAACTCGCGGCTGGGCAGCGCGCGCAGCTCCTCGACGGTGCCGAACGGGGCGTCGGCGGTCTCGGGGCCGCCGAAGAAGACGCGGATGTGGTCGTCGTGTCCCGCGGGGCCGAAGCCGACGAGGTCGTCGCCCTGCAGCCGAATGCGGAGGTAGTGCCGCGTGATGGCCTCGCGCGAGACGAGGCGCGTCGCGCGGAACCTCAGCTCCTGCGGCTCCCGCTCGAGGGCGAAGGCGGACGCGGGGGCGGTGCTCGACAGCGGCATATGGTTAGGTTAGCCTAACCAGCAGCGGGTCGGACGGGAATGTCCGAATCCCGATCCGCTGATCCCCCTCACCGACGGAGCCGCGGCTGATACCGCGCATCTCCCGATAGGAGCATGCCCATGAAGACCACCCGCCCGCTCGCGACGCTCTCGATCGTCGCCGCGTCCGCCCTCGCGCTCGCCGGCTGCGCGGCCGCCGACGCCTCCGCGCCGGAGGGCACGCCCGAGCCCGGCACCGCCGAGCCGCTCGTGTGGGACTTCGCGTTCAACACCGCGGGCGAGGACGAGGAGCCGGCGTACGAGGACGTGAGCGTGGAGGTGCCGCGCGACCCCGAGAAGGTGGTCATCTTCGACATGGCGTCGTTCGACACGTGGACGAGCCTGGGCGGCGAGGTCGCCGGCGCGCCGCTCGATTCCGTGCCCGACTACCTCGAGGACGGCCTGGCCGACGACGCGTTCAACGCCGGCACGCTCTTCGAGGCCGACGTGCTCGCGATCGCCGAGCAGGAGCCGGATCTCATCATCCTGGGTGGCCGCTCGGCGGCGCTCTACGACGAGCTGAAGGACATCGCCCCGACCATCGACATGTCGTCGCAGGGCTCCTTCGAGGAGACCCTCGAGCGCAACGTCACGTTCCTCGGCGAGGTGCTGGGGGCCCAGGACGAGGCCGCCGCGGCGATCGAGGAGCTCGAGGCGGGCATCGAGGAGGCCAAGGCCGTCACGGCCGAGGCCGGCACGGGCCTCGGCGTCATGGTCTCGGGCGACGGCATCTCGGCGCTCAAGCCCTCGCTGGGCGACTACTCCGGCCGCAACCTGCGCGGCGGGCTGATCTACGACGTGTTCGGCGTGCAGCCGGTGATGGACGACATCGAGGCTGCCACCCACGGCGAGCCGATCTCGTTCGAGTTCCTGCTCGAGGCCGACCCCGACTACCTCTGGGTGATCGACCGCAACACGGCCACGGGCGGCGACAGCGGATCGAGCGAGTCGGCCGCCGCGATCCTCGACAACGACATCGTGAACCAGACGACGGCCGCGCAGGAGGGCCACATCGTGTATCTCGACCCGGTGGCCTGGTACATCGTGTTCGGCGGCATCGAGACGACGAAGATCATGACAGACGACGTCATGCAGATCGCCGAGTAAGGCGCCGCCGGCAACTCATGCGGTTCCTGTGATGGCCGTCGCCCCGGCCACCTCGCTGACGAGCGCCCCCGCCCCCGCACGCCGATCCCGGCGCACGTGGGTGGGGGTGCTCATCGGCGTGCTCCTCGTCGCCCTCTCGGCGCTGAGCCTGTTCATCGGCGCCTCGAGCGACGTCTCGCTCACCGGCGGCGTGAACGCCGACGGCCACGGCATGTTCCTGCTGCTGGCCAGCCGCGTCCCGCGCACCGTGGCCCTCGTCCTCGTCGGCGCCTCGCTCGGCATCGCGGGCCTCATCATGCAGATGCTCGTGCGCAACAAGTTCGTCGAGCCGTCGACGACGGGCGTGACGGAGTTCGGCTCGCTGGGCATGCTGATGATCCTGCTGCTGTGGCCCGGCATGCCCGTCATGCTGCAGATGGTCGTCGTCTCGGCCTTCGCCCTCGCCGGCACGTGGGTGTTCCTGCGCGTCATCCGCCGCGTGCCCGTGCGGCACCTCGTGCTCGTGCCGCTCGTGGGCATCATGCTCGGCGGCGTCGTGGGCGCCGTCACGACCTTCTTCGCGTACAGCCAGGACCTGCTGCAGTCGCTCGGGCAGTGGGCGCAGGGCAGCTTCGCGAGCGTGATGACGGGGCGCTACGAGCTCGTCTGGTTCGCGGCGGCCATGGTGGTCGTCGCCTGGTTCGCGGCCGATCGCTTCAGCGTCATCGGCATGGGCGAGGAGTTCGCGACGAACCTCGGGCTGAACTACCGCCGCGTCGTGGCGATCGGCATGGTCGTCACGGCCGTCATCACCGCCGCGGTGCTCGTCACCGCCGGCATGCTCCCGTTCCTCGGCCTCGTCGTGCCGAATGTCGTGAGCCTCATCATCGGCGACAACGTGCGCCGCTCGATCCCGTGGGTCGCGGGCCTGGGCGCCGTCTTCCTCGTCGCGTGCGACATCCTGGCCCGCACTTTGCGGCATCCGTACGAGATCCCGCTGTCGGTGATCGTGGGCGTCATCGGCGCCGCGCTGTTCCTGTGGCTGCTGCTGAGGAGGCGTTCGCGTGCTCACTGAGACCCCCGCCGCCGTCTCCGCCCCGGCGCGCGCGCCGCTGGCCGCCCTGTGGGCCCGCCCGGCCGTGCGCCTCGGCGTGCTCGCTGCCGCCGTGGCGGCCGTGATCGCGTTCTACCTGCTGTGGGATCTACCGCCGAGCGTGCTGCTGCTGGGCCTGCAGATCCGCGGGCTGTCGGTGCTGACGATGATCGTCGTCGCGGTGGCCGTGGGCGTCTCGACGGTCGTGTTCCACACGATCACCCAGAACCGCATCCTCACGCCGTCGATCATGGGCTTCGACGCGTTCTTCGGCCTCATCGTCACCCTCACGGTGTTCCTGTTCGGCTCCGTGGGCTTCCTGCGTGCCGACAGCTGGGTGATGTGGCTCATCCAGGTCGCCGTGATGGTCGGCTTCAGCGTGTTCCTGTTCACGTGGATGTTCGGCGGCAAGCGACGCTCGATCCATCTCATGCTGCTCGTGGGGATCGTGCTCGGCACGTTCTTCCGCAGCTTCACCGAGTGGATGCAGCGCATGCTCGATCCGCTCGACTTCGACGTGGTCGCCGACGCGATGTTCGCCTCGCTCACCAAGCCCGATCCCACGCTGCTGCTGTTCACGGCGGTGCTCGTGGCGGGCGGCGTCGCCGCGCTGCTGCCCCTGCTGCGCACGCTCGACGTGCTCACCCTCGGCGAGCAGGCCGCCGTCGGTCTGGGGGTGAATCACCGGCGCACGGTGATGATCCTCTTCCTCGTCGTGTCGGTCATGGTCGCCGCCTCGACGGCGCTCGTGGGGCCGATCCTCTTCTTCGGGCTCATCGTGGCGAACCTCGCGTACGCGTACGCCGGATCGTTCCGCCACGTGTGGACCCTGCCGACGGCCGTGCTGCTGGGCGTGCTGTGCCTCGTGGGCGGTCAGCTGCTGCTGGAGCAGGTGCTGGACTTCGGCGCCACGCTGTCGACCATCATCGAGTTCGTCGGCGGCCTGTTCTTCCTCTTCCTCGTGCTGCGAAAGGGGGCGCGATGATCGCGCTCGAGAGCGCCACCAAGCGCTACGGACACACGACCGTGCTCGACGACGTGACGGTCTCGTTCGGCGACGCGGGCGTGACCGCGCTGATCGGGCCGAACGGCGCCGGCAAGTCGACGCTGTTCGGGCTCGTCGGCCGACTGATCCGCCCCGATGCGGGCACGGTGACGGTGGACGGGCGGGACGTGACGAAGGCGGATTCGCGTGAGCTCGCCCGCACGATCGCGGTGCTGCGGCAGGACAACCACGTGTCCGCGCGGCTCACGGTGGAGGATCTCGTCGAGTTCGGGCGCTTCCCGCACTCGGGCGGGCGCCTCACGGTCGACGACCGCGCGCACATCGAGCGCGCGATCGACGACCTCGACCTGCAGCCCTACCGCCACCGCTTCCTCGACGAGCTCTCGGGCGGGCAGCGTCAGCGCGCGTTCGTGGCGATGGCCCTCGCGCAGGACACGGAGTACGTGCTGCTGGACGAGCCGCTCAACAACCTCGACCCCAAGCACGCCGTGGCGCTCATGAAGCTCATCGCCGACCTGGCCGACGACCGCGGGCTGAAGATCGTCGTCGTGATGCACGACATCAACATCGCGGCGCAGTTCGCCGACACGATCATCGCGATGCGCGACGGCCGCGTCCTGCACCACGGCCCCGTGGAGGATGTCGTCACGGTCCCGAAGCTCGTGGAGCTCTACGAGACCCCCGTGCGCGTGGAGCAGCTCAACGGGCGCCGCGTCGTCCTCTGGGACTGACGGGCGGTCGGGCTCAGTACCAGTTGACCGACTGCGAGTGGCCCCAGGCGGCGCACGGGGTGCCGTAGGCGCGCGAGATGTAGTCGAGGCCCCAGCGGATCTGGGTGACGGGGTTGGTCTGCCAGTCGGCGCCGACCGTGGCCATCTTCGATCCCGGCAGCGACTGCGGGATGCCGTACGCGCCGCTGGAGGGGTTCATGGCCTGGTGGTTCCAGCCCGACTCCTTCATCCAGAGGTTGTAGAGGCAACCGAACTGGTCGGCGCCCCAGCCGTACTGCGACGCGGCGATGTCGCGCGCGGCGGCCTGGGCGCCCTCGGGGGTGCTGGCGACGGCGGCGGCCTGCGCGGCGGCGGCCTCGGCCGCGGCCTGCTCCTCGGCGGCGCGCTGAGCCTCGGCGGCCTCGCGGGCGGCGTCGGCCTTGACCTGCGCGGTCTGGGCGACGACCTCCTGCGCCTCCTGCGAGGCGGCGTCGACGAGGCCGGTGACCGTGACCTGCGGCATCTGGTCGTAGTTGCTGAGCTTGTGCACGTAATCGCGCAGCTCGCCGGTGTCGACGCCGTCGACCGCGGTCTCGAGCACGGCGTTCGCCTCGGCGAGCGTCGACTCGGCCTCGTCGGCGACGCGGGCCGGGATCGACAGCTCGGGGGCGTCGGGAGCGGGCGTCGCGGCGGCGGCCTCGGCCTGCGCGGCCTGCGTCTGGGCCTGCGCGGTGAGGGCGGTGCCGGTGACGAGGAGCGCGGCGCCGAGCGCGGCGGTGGCGAGGAAGCGGCCGCGGTGCGAGCGCCGGGGCCGTCGCGGGGTGGTGATGGGCGTGGCGTGGGGAAGCGTGTGGAGCATCGGGTCCGTGTCGTGTTCAGGGCACCCGCGTCGAGGGCCCTGGCGGGTTCGGGTCCCGCCAGGACGGTGGCCGCTCTTCGGTTCGGCGGCCCCGCGCATCGGGAAGCGCGGGCGATCGGGTACGACCGGACGACCCTGCCAGTCGCAACCTGAGCGCCACCCGGCGTTTACCTGGACGTGGCGTGAGAGCGTAACTCCTGGTCCCACGGCGATTCGCCCCGGCCGCGATCCGTCGAATCGCCCCCGATCCGCGTCAGCATGCGGATCGGGCGGGATCCGGTATCTTGCGTAACGAACGGATAACAAGACGCCTGACCGGTGACCTCCGAGTTCGCTGAGAGGCCCGATCAGGGGCGGAATTCAGAGCTCGATGCCCTTGTCCTCGTCGTTCACGCCGGCGTTGCGGCCGCGGCGGCTCTCGAACGCGAGGAAGATCGCGAGGGCGCCCAGGAGGCCCAGCAGTGCCCCGAGCAGCACGTTCTGCAGGATGACGCCGATGACGACGCCGAGGGCCAGCACGCCGAGCGCGAGGAGCAGGGTGCGGGAGCGGGTCATGCCCCCAGGCTACGGGCTCGGTGCGGCCGGCGGGCGGGGTCGGCGCGGCCGTCCTCGGCGCGGCCGTCGCGGCGGTCGTGGGCTCGCGTCAGCGGTCGCGGTGGTCCTCCATGTGCAGGCGCGCGCCGCGCCGGGGCTCGGCCCGGCCGGCGGCGTAGATGAGGCGGATGACGCGCTGCCGGTGCCCGCGCCAGGGCTCGAGCAGCTCGATCATGCCGGCGTCGTCGGTGCGCGCGCCGGTGAGGGCGTAGCCCACGTGATGCGCGAGGTGGAAGTCGCCCACGCTCACGGCGTCCGGATCGCCGAGGGCCCGGATCCGCGTCTCGGCGATCGTCCACGGTCCGATGCCGCGCAGACTGCCGAGCGCGGCGTCGAGCCGGCCGGCGGACGCGGCGCGCTCGAGCGAGGCCGCCCGCGCGGCGGCCTCGGCGATCGTGCGGGCCTGCGGCGGCTCGAGCCCCGCGCGGTGCCACGCCCACGAGGGCACGCGCCGCCAGCCCTCCGGTGCGGGAGGGGCGAACATCGGCACCGGCGTGGGCCCGGGGGCGCGCTCGCCGCACCAGGTGACGATCCGCCGCCACGCGCCGAACGCCTGCCGCAGCGTGACCTTCTGCTCGGTGATCGCCTGCGCGAGCGCGTCGAAGAGCAGCTCGGTGCGCGCCATCCGCAGCCCGGGGTGGCGGCGGTGCGCCTCGGCGATCCAGGGCAGGCGCGGCTCGAAGGACGAGGGATCGTCGCCCGCGCCGCACAGCGCCGGGGCCTGTGCGATGGCCCACTCGCGCCCGGGCCCCCAGGCCGCCAGCCGCACCGATCCGTCGGCCGCCTGCCGCAACGCGAGCGTCGCGACGCCCTCGGGGGTTCGTGTCGCGCGCCAGAGCACGGGCCCGTCGATCGTCTGTGTCGGATCGCCCGGTCCGCGCTGCAGCGCGGCGACGGTGGCGACGAGGTCGAGCTCGCCGCGCGGCCGGTACTCGCCCTCGAGCCGTGGACCCGGATCGGGCCGGGGGTCGCGCGTGCGCGTCGCGTGACGCGGGGCGAGCGCGGCGGCCGGGATCATGCCCCCACGCTACGCCGGGCCGCCGACACGCGAGGTGTGAGGGTGCGGATCAGAAGCGGTCGGGGGAGGGGGTGCCGGTGCCGTAGCGAATGGCGACGTCGGCGTGGCGGTCGAAGCGGTAGCCGACGCCGCGCACCGTGCGGACGATCTCCTCGTAGCGGCCGAGCTTGGCGCGCAGGCGGCGCACGTGCACGTCGATCGTGCGCTCGCCGGGCGCGTTCGCGTCGGCGGCGTCCCACAGCGACTCGACGAGCTCGCCGCGCGCGATCGTGCGGCCCTCGCGCAGCACGAGGTACTGCAGCAGCTCGAACTCCTTGAAGGTGAGCGGCGCGGTCTCGCCGTCGATGACGATGCGCTTGCGCGACAGATCCACGACCACACCCGTGCCCGTCTCGGGCTTCGGCGCCTCCTGCTTGGCGCGCGCGGCGGCGCCCGGCTCCTTGAGCGCGAGGCGCACGACGTCCACGTCGCGCCCGCCGGCCGACTGCGGTGCGAGGGCCACGGCGGCGTAGGTCTCGGCGCTCGGCGCGAGCTCGGCGAGCGTGCGGCGCAGCGCCTCGACGAGCGTGGGCAGGCTGACGCCGTCGATGGCGGCCTTCACCTCGTCGATTCCCACGTACAGCGCGAAGCCGCGGGGCGAGGTGCCGGCGGGCAGGGCGGCGGCGGAGGAGCGGATCGGGGAGCCGGCGGGGGCTGCCGTGTCGGCGGCGGCCCGGGTCGAGGTCTGGGTGGCAGCGGGGCGGTCGAGGAAGGCGGTGTTCGACATGAGGAGGTCCTTGGGGATGTCACCCGATGCGGGTGTGCGTCGATGCGGCATCGGGATGCGATGCAGCGGGGCCGCGTGAGGATGCGGCGGGGAGAGCTCCGCGGGGAACTCGGGCTCAGCGCCCGTCAGAGCGGCGCGAGCGGTGCAGCGAGGAACGGATTCGACTCAGCGGCACATTCGACAGCACATGCCAACGCGACCGGGCATCATCATCCCGGCAACTCCGTTCGCCTCCTGGGCGGACAGAATCGTGGCGTTGGCAGACATGCCGCCGATTATTGCCCGGTGTGACGCCGCATGTCAAACCGCGTCGCCGCGTGACGAAACATGACGTCATCGGGCGTTCCGGCGCCGGTGTCGCCGCACGCGCGTAGCCTGTTCGGGTGACCGATCTCACGTTCGCGAACGACACCGCGGCCTCCCGCTACACGCTGCACCGCGGCGACGACCTGGTGAGCGTGCTGGACTACCGCGACAACGGCCGCACCGTGGCGCTCACGCGCGCGTTCACGGTGCCGTCGTTCCGCGGGCACGGGTACGCCGGCGAGATCACCGAGCGTGCCGTCGCCGACATCGAGGCGCGCGGCGACCGCGAGGTGCTGCCCGTGTGCTGGTACGTGGCCGACTGGTTCGCCGCCCATCCGGAGCGGGCCGGGGTGCTCGCCGCGCGCTGACGGGCGTTTCGGATGTCGGTGGCCCGGTCTAGCGTCGGGGCATGGACATCATTCTCATCGCCGGCTTCTGGCTGGACGGATCGTCGTGGTCGGCGCAGGTGCCGGCCCTCGAGGCCGCGGGGCACCGCGTGCACACGCCCACGCTGCCGGGCCTCGCGCCCGGCGACAGCAAGGATGTGGGGCTGCAGGATCAGATCGACGCGGTCGTCGCGCTGATCGACGGCATCGACGGGCCGGTCGTGCTCGCCGGCCACTCGGGCGGCGGCAACGTGGCGTGGGGCGCGGCAGACGCGCGGCCGGATCGCGTGGCGCACGTCGTGTTCGTCGACTCGTTCCCGCCGCCGGACGGCCTCGTCGTCAACGACGAGCTGCCCGTCGTCGACGGGGTCATCCCGTTCCCCGAGGACCGCGCGTCGTACTTCGAGGACGCGGAGTTCGCCGACTTCGCCGAGCAGCAGCTCGCGGAGTTCGTCGCGAACGCGATCCCGCAGCCGGCGCGCGTCGCGTCCGAGCCGATCCGCCTGCGCGACGAGGCGCGGCACCGCATCCCCGTGACGGTGTTCGCCACGGCGTTCCCGAAGGAGCAGATCGAGCAGCTGATCGAGGCGGGGCACCCCATGACCACCGAGCTCGGCGCCGTGCACGAGCTCACGATCATCGGGCTGCCCACGAGCCACTGGCCGCAGCTGACCAAGCCCGCCGAGACCGCGCAGGTGCTCGTGGAGGCGGCGAACCGGGCGGCCGAAGAGCGGGAGTAGCGGGCCCCGGGTCGGGGGTGTTCTGCGCCCGGCCCGGTGTCACTCCCGGCCCGGCGTCACTCCGCGCGGTCGAACCAGGCCAGCTCGAGCTCGGCGCTCGGGCCGACGGGGTTCACGACGAGACCGGCCATGCCGTCGTCGCGGGCGCTCTCGACGATCCGGTCGATCGTCGTCGGCTGCGCCATGGCGTCGGGCGCCCAGGCCCACAGCTCGGCGGGGCTGGAGAACACGGCGTGCAGCACGCCGCCGTCCGCCCGCGTGGCGGTCGCGATCCGGTAGCCGGTGACCTCGCCGTCCTCGCCCGCGACGGGGATGCCGCCCACGTAGACGACGGCGTCGCGCAGCAGGCCCAGGAACTCGTCGAGCGGCACCCCGCCGTCCACCGTCGCCGAGGCGAGTCGGGCGGCGTCGGCGGGGTTGGCACCGAAGGCGCGCGAGATCTCGTCGGCGTACGCGATGAACGCGCCGTCCGTGCCGGCGTCGATCGCGATCCCCTCGTGCTGCGCGATGGCGTGCTCGAGCGTCGCCGCGCCCGACTGGGCGAGGGAGCGCGGCTCCTCGGCAGTGGTGAACGCGCGCAGGCGATCGTTGTCGGTGAAGGCCAGCAGCAGGTCCTTGCCGTCGGCGTCGCGCACGGAGGCCACGGCGAGCGTGTCGCCCTGCTGCATGGGGTTGTCGGGATCGGCGAACGTCGACGCGCTGATGTCGAGCAGCAGCTGGCCCGACATGGCCCGCCGCAGCGCGTCGCTGTGCGTCTGCGCGTCCTTCCGCTCAGCCCAGGCGTCGAGCGCCTGCTGGAGTCGGGCGTGCTGCACGAGCGATGGCTGCTGGGGGTCTGTCATCCCGCCACGCTACGCGGACGGATCGGCATCCGCGACCCCGCGCTCGCCGGTCTCGGCGAGCCATGCGACGATCCGATCCGCCGCCGGGTCGGGGTTGCGGATCATCGCCTCGTGCCCGCTGTCGGGGATCTCGCGCAGCTGCCCGAGCGGCAGGGCGTCGGCGACGGCGCGGCACCAGTCGTGCGGGGCGACGAGGTCCTTCTCGCCGCGCAGCACGAGCGCGGGCTCCGCCACGCGCGGGAACGCCCGCTCGGGCGCGTGGGTGAGCATGGCGCGCATCTTCAGGCGCAGGTGCGGCCCGGCGCGCACGTACTCGCGCGCGCCGATGAGCAGCACCTTGGGGCTCTCGTCGAGCAGGTCGGTGGCGAGGCGCCGCAGCTGGGTGAACGCGCGGCGCTTTCCGATCTCCACGGTCGGCCCGATGAGCACCGGGCGGGCGTGGAGGGCCGGGTGCCGCGCGGCGACCTCGACGGCCACCTGCGCCCCCATCGAGTGCCCCACGAGCACCGGCGCCTCGATCCCGTGCGCGCGCAGGAACGCGGCGACCATGTCGGCCATCCGCTCCACGGTCGGCACGCGCGGCGGCTCGGGCGCCTCGCCGTAGCCGGGCAGGTCGATCGCGATCGCCCGGCCGTGGGCGCTCAGCCGCTCGCCGAGCCCGCCGAACACGCTCCGCCCCATCCCGATCCCGTGGATCAGCACGAACGTCACGTCGCCCGATCCGCGCTCCTCCCACACGAGCGTGGCGCCCTCGTACGTGAACGGGCGGGCCGGCGGTTCGAGACGCATGGATCGAACCTACCCGGGCGGCGCGGCCCGGACCGGAGCAGACTGTGCCGCATGCGCGCCTTCAAGAAGCGGTACCTCGCACTGCTCAACCGCACGCTCAACCCGCTGACCCTGCGCGCGGCCCGGCGTGGCCGCGGGCCGTTCTCGCTCGTGGAGCACGTGGGCCGCAAGTCGGGGCGCACGTACGAGGCGCCGCTGATCCTCGCCCGTGTGCCCGAGGGTCTCGTCGCGGAGCTCACCTATGGCGACGGCGTCAACTGGTACCGCAACGTGCGCGCCGGCGGCGGGCGGGTGCTGCACCGCGGCCGGTGGTACCGCATCACCGCCGTCGAGCCTTACGGCGTGCGGGATGGGCTGCGGGCGTTCGGGCCCCCGGCGTCGTGGGTGCTGCGCCTGCTGCGGCGGCGCGAGTTTCGGTTGCTGCGGGTGGTGGGGGAGTAGAGCGCACCGGCGCGGGGCGCCTCAGCGCCGCCCGTCACACGACCCGTCGGCTCCGGCCCGCGCCGGGACCGATCCATCCGCCGGATGCCGGGCTGCCGCCCTCGCTTCCCCTGGGGCACTAGTCCAACGACGGGTGAAAGTAGGCGTAGAGAGCGTGCGGCATGGGCGACTCGAGTCGAAGATTCATGTGGACGACGTCGAGCGGTGAGCCGTCCTTGTCAGGCATTGTCGTCTGCATGGGGTTGGACGCGTGTGCCTGCCCGAGGTAGTAGAAGTCGGCGCCCTCAGCATCGTCCTTCTTGACGAACACGTGCACGTCGACTTCGCCCTGAATGATCGAACGCACCTCGGGTGTCGCGAGCGTCCGACGGCTTCTTGTGAACCAATGGACGTTCGATGCATCGAGAAGCTCATCGTCGTACGCCGTACTCGCCGAGACGTCCTCGTCCTTGTGAAGGGTGATGAAGATCGGGCACGTGGAGGTCGCGCGGTGAACCTTGTAGCCGAAGATTGCGCCCATCTCGTTGTTGTCCCAGCCGAGAAGGCGGCAGGCATCCTTGCGTGTGTACTGCATGCCGGGCTTCAGCGGGCGGTCGGCGGCGTATCGGGCTTCGATGAGCGCCAGACCTGTTTGTATAGCGTCATCTACAGCCTCAGCGAACCGTGCGTCCGCTGCGTACGAGCGGGTGAAATCCTCGCTCAGCGCAATCCCGCTACTACGCCGCACAATGATCGGGGCGCCATAACGAGCGACCTCTTGCTGAATCTGGAACTCGAGCGTGAGCACCCGAATGAGGGCGTCGAGCGCACGGGCCGAGGTCGAGGCGCCCCGGAGGGCAAGAGCTGCAGCAAGGTCGTCGCGATCCAGAACGCCGCCACTCTCCAAAAGGGCGCGAAGCGCCACGAGCTCATGCGGGCGTTTGGCGACGAGCAGCTCGTGGGTAATGAACTGCAGTGCCTTACTCTCCGTATCCGTGAGCGGCAGCGCGTTCCCCAGCGCTGACGCGACGAGGGCAGGGAAGTGTTCGCGGTGGGTCGCAAGAACGACCGGGTCAGTGGACTCGAAGCGCCAGAAGTCCCAGAGCAAGGGCTCGCGCCCAAGGCGGTTGAACATCGACTTCACCGCGCGTCGCAAGCTCGCGGCGCTGGTGAGCTTCGCGGACTGGATAGCAGCGAGCACCCGTTCCTTCGAGATCTGATCGAAGGAGATGCTGGAAAGGCCCGGAAGGACGCCCCTATCCGTGACTAGGTCCTTGCGTAGGGACTCCTTGTTGAGGGTCTCATCCCCGTAGAGCGCGATCGGGATCATAAAGTTGTTCGCGTAGTTGCCGATGAAGTCGATGACGACGAGATATTCCTTACCGGCAGCCTTGCGCAGCCCCCGACCGAGCTGCTGGACGAACACGATCGGCGACTGCGTCTGACGCAGCATGATGACTTGATTCACCGACGGGATGTCGACACCCTCGTTGAAAATGTCGACAGTAAGGATGTAGTCGAGTTCGCCGCGCTCAAGGCTTCCCACGGCGGCTTCACGTACGTCCATGCTGTCGGATCCCGTGAGAGCAATGGTGCGGAGCGGCTTGCCGTGCAGAGTTCGCTCGTTCAGCGCCGAGGACAGTGCATGTGCCTCTGTCTGCCGACTGCAGAAGATGAGCCCGCGCGGCGCGACGCCTGCCTGACCGTAGAGCTCAATGGCCTTAATCACATGATCGATACGTTCCGGGTTAATGAGCGCTGACAGGTCGGATTCGGCGTTGATGGTCGTGCCGTCCGAGAGCGTCACATCGGCAACGCCGTAGTAGTGGAAGGGTGCGAGCATCCCCTCTTCGAGAGCGTGCTGTAGCCGAATCTCGTACGGCACGACGTAGTTGAACAGCTCGAACACGTTGAATGCATCGGTGCGCTCGGGCGTAGCCGTCATACCCAGCATGAACTTCGGTGTGAAGTGCGTGAGCACCCGGAGATGCCCCTCCGCGCCGGCGCGATGAGCTTCATCGATCACCACATAGTCGAACTCATCGGGACGGAACTGGTCGAGCGCTCGCGACAGCGTCTGCACGGTAGAGAAGACATAACGGCGGTCCTGCTGCTTCACGTTGCCCGTGAACTTGCCGTAGTCCGCGAGAGATCCGCCAAGCACGCGGTGATATTCGGCGATGCTGCGATCGAGGATCTGCTCGCGGTGAACCACAAACAGGAGCCTCTTGGGCGCGCATGCGTGCACGTCGAACGCCGAGAGGATGGTCTTGCCTGTGCCTGTCGCCGACACCACGATCGCCCGGTTGGCGCCTTCCGCACGCACCCGTGCCAGCTCGTGGAGCGCGTCCTGTTGCATGCGATTCGGGCACAGCGTCTCGGGCTCGGTGGTATCCGGTCGCGCCGGTGCGAGCCGGACGCGTTCGGGGCGGGGGTCTGCGTCGTCGGCGACGGGTTCGTCCGCGATCGAGTCGGGCGCATCGGAGAAGTCGGGGCGATCCGTCGGCGTTGAGCGGGCCGTCGGAGGCACGTACCGCTTGCGGTACTGCTCGATCCAATCGCGAGTGAGCGGCTTCGAATCCTCGATCTGCCGCGTAACGAGGCGCGAGATCTGGTCGGCGAGATCGCTTCCCCGGGACGCGGTGACCTTGAGGTTCCACTCGTGGTTCGACGCGATCGCGGTGTGGGTGAGGTTGGAGCTCCCCATCATGGCGGTGATGGAACGGGCCGATTCGAAGATGTAACCCTTGGGGTGGAACGCCCGCGAATCGTGAAGCCGGACCTCGATGCCGAGCTGATCCCCAAGATTCAGCAGTTCGTCGAATGCGGTTGGTGCATTGAAGCCGAGGTAATCCGACGTGATAATCCGCCCTTTACCAGCGAAGTTCGCGAACTCCTGCTTGAGCAGCTGGATCGCGCGTGACGACACGAACGCGACCGAGAACGTGAATGTGTCGCAACGGCGGATTTCCTCGGCGAGCGTGTGCAGGACCTTTATGTCCTCGGTGTTGAGTACGACTCTCGGGTTGAACTGCCGCGGCGCGTCGGTGTCCTTGCTGAGATAGCCAAAGTCGATGTCGAGCTGGAGTTCGTCGCTCCGCGTGAAGTCGGGATTGCTCACGCCGCGAGCTTATCCTGCAGAATCTCCACGGCGGGGACATCGGCGGGTGCCCATTCGAGGTCGGATAGCGAATACGGCGGGAGCCAACGAACCTCCGCATGCTCGGTGAGCTCCGGCGTGCCATCGACGAGTTCACACAGGAAGGTCGTAAGCGTTACGATGCCGAACTCGTATTCATGTGTCGTGGTCGTCACTTCCTCGCCGACCTCGACAGTGCAATGAAGCTCCTCGTCGATCTCCCGGAGAAGGGCTTCACGGGGTGTCTCGCCTTGCTCGATCTTGCCGCCAGGGAACTCCCACATTCCCGCCAGGCTGCCGGGCCCACGCTGCGCGCAGAGGATCAGGGCGTCCTTGACGATGACCGCGCCGACAACATTGATCTGCTTCTTCACGATGGTCCCTTGGGTGGTGAGGTGGGCGTTGGTTGCCACGTTATCGGCTGCGACCGACACGAGCGGACTCACGGCTTTGACGCGCGGGACATCGCGCCGCACCCACTCTGCCTGTTCGCCCGGCGCGCCGATCAGTACGAGTAGTTGCGGTAGTAGTGCGCTTTGCCGACGGTCACCGGCACGCCGCCGTGGGTCCAGCCTCTCGCGGTGAGCGTCACCCTGATCTCGCGCGCGTCCTCCTGGCGCATGCTCAGCAGCTCGCTCGGGGTGTACGTGTGGCGCCAGACCGGGAAAGGGCCGTCGAAGTGTGAAGGCTCGTGTCCCGTCGAGGTGTCTACCTCGGCGAGTGGAGTCATCCAGAAGGTGTTGCCCGTCTCGCTCACTCGCGTGATGACGTAGGGGTATCGGTCCTGGGGGTAGTGGGCGGTCGCACCCGTTCCTGGGGTTGGGCTGGTCATCTGATGCCTCCTCGAGTGGCGTCCCGATCTGGGCGACATCCTGCCGTGAGGCACCGACACCCTGTGCGGACGCGGTCTGCACAAGCTGACAGCCTCGGGCCGTTGCCCGGAGCGGAACCGCGCCATAAAATAACTACCTACCTACCCACATGCGGGGGTGAACATGTCAAGGGTCACGGCAACCCAGTTCAATCAGCGACCGAGCGAGGTCAAGGCGATGGCCGAGGCGGAGCCCGTGTTCATCACCGAACGCGGCCGCACGACGGCCGTGCTGCTCTCGGCAGCTGACTACGCGAGGCTGTTCGACCCACGCCGTGGACGCCGCACGCTCCTCGACGTGCTCGGTGCGCGCAGAGGTGACGATGATGATCTCGAGATCGAGCCGGATCGGTCCCTTGCCGTCATTCCGGACCTCGCGGACTGAACACGATGTTCCTCCTCGACACGAATGTCGTCTCCGAGGCGCGAAGGTCTCCCGAACGGCGTGATCCCCACGTCACCACCTGGCTGAGTGACGTCGACGTACTCGACACCTACCTCTCGGTGATCACCGTGGGGGAGATTCAGCGCGGGATCCTCCAGAAGAAGCGGACGGACCCGACGAGCGGCAATCGCCTCGAGGCCTGGTTCGAAGACGAGGTGCTTCCGCTCTTCAGCGGCCGAGTCCTGCCGGTGACGTACGAGATCGCGTACCGCGACGCCGAACTGCACGTCCCGAACCCGCGGCCGATTCGCGATGGACTCATCGCCGCGACGGCGCTGGTGCACGGCCTGATCGTCGCCACGCGCAACGTGGCCGATTTCGCCCCGACGGGCGTGCAGATCGTGAACCCCTGGGAGCCTCTCGCGAGCGAGGGCTGAGGACTCAGCCCTCCACCCGCAGCTCCACGCGCACGTCGTCGCCCGGGCCGATGCCCTCGGCGGTGCGGACGGACTTCTTGATCGGCAGGACGTAGGTCTTCTGCTCGTTGCTGGGGAAGACGCTCGTGCGCCAGGTCGTGGCGCCCACCGTCACCTCGACGGGCACGCTGCCGAAGCCCGCGCCGGGCATCGCGTGGCCCTCGACGGCGTCGGCCACTTCGAACGGCAGGCTCACGAACCACCAGCCGCCGGCCTCGGTGCGCGCGGACCACTTCCACAGCGGCGCGGTGAAGGTGTACGTCGGCATGGATCCATCATCCCGCGGCGATCCGGCCGGGGATCGGCGCAACCGCGGCGGTGTGCCGCGGGAATGTCGGAGGCCGTCCTTACCGTGGGGGTATGCGGATCCTGCACACCTCTGACTGGCACATCGGGCGGTCGTTCCACGGGAACTCGACCCTCGATGCGCTGCGCGGTGTGCTCGGGACGCTCACGGATCAGGTGCGTGAGCACCGCGTCGACGTCGTCGTGATCGCGGGCGACGTGTTCGACTCGGCGACGCCCGCGGCCGCCTGCTACACGCTGCTGACCGACGTGCTGCGCGGCATCAGCGACGCGGGCGCGCAGATCGTGCTCACGAGCGGCAACCACGACAACGCGGCGCGGCTCGGGTTCATGGCGCCGCTGCTGCGCGACGGGATCCACGTCGTGACCGATCCCGCGGGCGTCGGCACGCCCGTCACGCTGGCCGACGAGCACGGGCCCGTGCACTTCTACGGCATCCCGTACCTCGAGCCGATCATCGTGCGCGGCATCTGGCCGGGCACCGTCATCCGCACCCAGGAGCAGGCGATCGCGCACGCGATGTCGCTCGTGAACGAGGATCGTGCCGCGCGCGGCGGCCGATCGGTCGTGGCGTCGCACTGCTTCGCCGCCGGCGTCGAGGCGAGCCCGGGTGTCGAGCGCGAGATCCGCACCGACCTGCGGCAGGGGTCGCTCGACGTCGTGCCGCTCGCGGCCTTCGACGGCCCCGACTACGTCGCGCTCGGGCACATCCACGGCCGCTCGCGGCTCGGCGAGCACATCCGCTACAGCGGCGCGCCCCTGCACTACAGCTTCAGCGAGGCCGGCAAGCCGCGCGGCTCGTGGCTCGTCGACCTCGACGCCGACGGGCTCGCGGGCGTCGAGTGGCTGGAGCTGCCCGTGCCGCGCCCGCTCGTCACCCTGCGCGGCACGCTCGACGAGCTGCTGTCCGACGTCGCGCACGATGTGCACGCCGACGCCTGGGTGTGCGCGGTCCTCACCGACGCGACGCCGCAGCCCGAGCCGATGCGCCGCCTGCAGCAGCGCTTCCCGCACTGCGCCACCATCCAGCTCGACCCGCAGAACCGCGCGGAGGACGACGGCCTCAGCTACCGCGCCCGCGTCGTGGCCGCGCGCAGCGACGGCGAGCTGATCGACACGTTCCTCACCCACGTGCGCGAGGGCGAGGGCGCCACGGCCGACGAGCACGAGCTGCTCGCCGACGTCATCGCCGCGCGCACCGCGGCCGACCGTGAGGCGACGGTGCCGGCATGAGGATCCACCGCATCGAGATCGAGGGGTTCGGGCCGTTCCGCGCCCGCCAGACCGTGGACCTCGACGCGTATGCCGCGGACGGCATCTTCCTGATCGGCGGACGCACGGGCGCCGGCAAGTCGAGCATCCTCGACGCCGTCTGCTTCGCGCTGTACGGATCGGTGCCCCGCTACGAGGACGGCGACAAGCGCCTGCGCAGCGATCACACGCGGCCGGACGACCCCACCGAGGTCGCGCTCGAGTTCACCACCGGCGGGCGCACCTGGCGCATCGAGCGGTCGCCCGACTACCTGCGGCCGAAGAAGCGCGGCGACGGGTTCACGCCCCAGAAGGCCGAGGCGCGCATGTACGAGCGCGTCGGCGAGGAGTGGATCGGCCGCGCGGCGCGCCCCGTCGACGTGGCGCAGCTGGTCGACGAGGTCATCGGACTCAACCAGCAGCAGTTCCTGCAGGTGATCCTGCTGGCCCAGGGTCGCTTCGCGCGCTTCCTGCTCGCCAGGAACGACGAGCGGCAGGCGCTGCTGCGCACGCTGTTCGGCACCAAGCGCTTCGAGGACTACGAGCGCGCGCTCGAGGAGCGCCGCAAGGACGCCGTGGCGCGCGTCGAGGGCGAGAGCCAGGCCCTCACGGCGCGGCTGGAGCACGCCGAGGCGACGGCGGGCGACATCCTCGAGCCGCTCGAGGGCGAGCCCGGCCTCGACGAGCGGATCGCCTGGATCGGCAGCGCCGCGCTCCGGGCGCGACACCTCGCCGAGGAGGCCGACGCCGCCCAGCAGCAGGTGACCGGGCAGCTCGCCGCGGCCGAGGCAGCGCACACCGAGCGCACCGCCCAGCGCGACAAGCAGCGGCGCCGCGACGCCGCCCGCGAGTCCCTCGCCGCGCTCGAGGCGCGTGCCGATGACATCGCCGCGCTGCGCGCCGAGCGCGACGCCGCCCAGCGCGCCGAGCCCGTGCGCGCCGCGAAGGACGCCGCCGCCCGCGCGCTCGCCGCGGTCGAGGCCGCCGGCGCCGCGCTCGACGACACCCGCGCGGAGTGGGACGACGCCCGCGCAGGCCACGAGGCCGGCGCCGACCCCGACGCCCTCGACGAGCTCGTCGCGGCGGCACAGCAGCGCATCGGATCGTGGCGACCCCTGCGCGACATCGAGGCCCGGCTCGACGCCGACGAGCGGGCGCTGGGCGATCTGCGCGCCCGCGCCGCCGACGCCGCCGAGCGCGCAGCCGCCCTCGCCGAGCGCACGCGCGCGCTGCCCGCCGAGCGCGAGCGGATCCAGGCCACGCTCGGCCGCGCGGAGGTCGCCGCCGCGACCATCGACGCGCTGCGCCAGGCGGTCGCCGCCCTCGAGTCCCGGCTCGCCGCAACACGCTCGCTCGCGGCGCTTGCCGACGCCCAGCGCGCCGCCTTCGAGGCACTGCAGCAGGCCAAGAGGCGCAAGGACGAGGCCGAGGCGCACCTCGCCGACCTGCAGGCGCGCCGCTTCGCCGGAATGGCGGGGGAACTGGCGGCGGAGCTCGTCGACGGCGAGCCCTGCGCGGTCTGCGGATCGACCAGCCACCCCGCGCCCGCCGGGCGCGGCGACGACCCCGTCACCGTCGACGACATCGAGCGCGCCGACGCCGCCCGCCGCGACGCGACCGCCGCGTACGAGACCGCCAACGCCGCCCTCGCCGAGGCCGACCGCGCCCACGCCGACGCGCAGAGGGACGCCGCCGGCGGCACGGCCGACGAGCTCGAGGCCGCGCTCGCCGCGAAGCAGCAGGAGCTCTCCGCCGCCGAGGCCGCCGCCGCCGAGAAGGAGCGCCTCGTCGCCGAGCGCGACGCGCTCGAGGCCGAGGCGCAGCGGGCCGACGCCGAGCACGCGGCGATCATCGCCGAGCGCAGCGACCTCGACGCGCGCATCGAGGCGGCCGAGGCCGCGCTCGCGCAGAACCGCGCCGCCGTCGCGGAGGTGCGGGGATCGGCCGAATCCGTGGCCGCCCGCATCGACGCGGAGGAGCGCCTGGTCGCCGCCGCGACCGCCTACGCCGAGGCGCAGCGCGAGTCCGCGCGCGCCGAGAAGGCCGCCGCCGACGCCGCGGCCGCGCTGCAGACCGCGGTCGACGAGGCCGGCTTCCCCGACCCCGCCGAGGCGCTCACCGCGCTGCGCGACGCGGCGCAGCGCGAGTCCCTCGACGCGCGCATCCACGAGCACGACACGGCCCTCGCCGCCACGCGTTCGACCCTGCTCGAGCTCGAGCTCGAGGCGCTGCCCGAGGAGCCCGTCGACACGACCGCGAGCGCCGCCGCGGTGGCCGCCGCCAAGGAGGCGTGGGCAGCCGCCGTGAAGGCGCACACCGCCGCCGCCGAGCGCGCCCGCACCCTGGAGGGCGCCGTCGAGCGCATCGCCGCCGCGCACGCGCAGATCGCCGGCCTCGCGGCTGAGGCCGCCGCGATCCGGCGCCTCGCCGACACCGTCGCGGGCCGCGCGCCGAACGCGAGGCGCATGAAGCTCGAGACCTTCGTCCTCGCCGCCGAGCTCGAAGAGATCGTCGCGGCCGCGAACACCCGGCTCGCCGAGATGTCGGGCGACCGCTACCGCCTGCAGCACAGCGACGCCCTCGCCGCGCGCGGCGCCGCGAGCGGGCTCGGCCTCGAGGTGATGGACCGCTTCACCGGGCGCGCCCGCCCGCCGCACTCGCTTTCGGGCGGCGAGACGTTCCTCGCCTCCCTCGCCCTCGCGCTGGGCCTGGCGGAGGTCGTCACGAGTCGGGCCGGCGGCATCCGCCTCGACACGCTCTTCATCGACGAGGGCTTCGGATCCCTCGACGCCGAGACCCTCGACGTCGCCATGCGCACCCTCGACGAGCTGCGCCAGGGCGGCCGCACGGTCGGCGTCATCAGCCACGTCGAGGCGATGAAGGAGCAGATCCCCGCCCAGCTGCGCGTCGAGCAGACCCCGCACGGCTGGAGCGTGATCCACCAGGACGCGCCCGCCTTCGCGTGATCCGCACCGGGGCCTAGGCTGGAAGCGTGAACAAGAGCACCCTGTGGACCTGGATCGGCGTCATCGTCGCCGTCGTCATCGCGTGGTTCGTCATCGAGCTGCTCTTCTCGCTGATGTGGTTCATCGCCAAGCTCGTGGCCGTCGCCGTCGTGGCGGTCCTCGTCTTCGCCGCGCTGCGCCTCGTCTTCAGCCGCAGCGAAGAGTGAGCGCCGTGGACATGCCGCCGCTCGCCGAGAGCTTCACGATCGCGCTGCCCGCCTGGGTGCGCGACGAGCTCGCCGACCTGCCCGATGAGATCCCCGCCGTCGAGGACCGCATGGCCCTCGCCCACCGCCTGGCCGACCGCAACTGGCGCGAGGGCAGCGGCGGGCCGTTCGCCGCGATCGTGTCGGAGCGCGCCACCGGCCGGATCGTGTCGGTCGGCGTCAACGCCGTGCTCGGCAGTGGCGTCTCGTCCGCGCACGCCGAGGTCGTCGCGCTCGGCCTCGCACAGGCGCACCTGGGCGCGTGGGATCTCGGCGGCGAGGGCCTGCCCGAGCACGAGATCGTCGTCAACGCGCGGCCGTGCGTGCAGTGCTACGGTGCCGTGCTGTGGTCGGGCGTCCGCTCGCTCGTCATCGGCGTCGACGGCCCCGAGGTCGAGCAGATCACCACCTTCGACGAGGGCCCCATGGTCGCCGACTGGGCCGAGCAGTTCGAGGCGCGCGGCATCCGCGTGGCCCAGGGCGTGCTGCACGACGAGGGCGTCGCCGTGCTGCGCGCCTACGGAGCGGGGGTCGACGCCGGCGACGTCACGGTCTACAACGCCCGCTCCGGCGCGTAGCGCGTCACGCCATGCGGTAGCCGGCGCCGCGGACCGTCTCGATCCGATCCGCGCCGAGCTTCTGGCGCAGGTAGCCGATGTACACGTCGGCCACGTTCGATCCCGGGTCGAAGTCGAATCCCCACACGCGGCTGAGCAGCTGTTCGCGGCTGAGCACCTGGCCCGCGTGCCGCACGAGCTCCTCGGCCAGCGCGAACTCCCGCGCCGACAGATCCACCCTCGTGCCGTCGTCGAGCACCGCCCGCCGCGAGCGCACGTCGAGCACGAGGTCGCGATGCCGCAGCTCGCCCGAGGCGCCGCCCGCGCCCGCGCCCTCCTCGGCCGCGCGCATGCGCAGCCGGATGCGCGCCAGCAGCTCGTCGAAGCGGAACGGCTTGCCGAGATAGTCGTCGGCGCCGCCCTCCAGGCCCGCCACCGTGTCGTTCAGGTCGGTGCGCGCGGTGAGCATGATGACCGGCATGCGCGAGCCCGAACCGCGCAGCTGGTCGAGCACCGCGAAGCCGTCCATCCGCGGCATGTTCACATCGAGCACGAGCAGGTCGAACTCGCCCGTCAGGGCCAGGTCCAGGGCCTCGGCCCCGTCGGGCGCGACGCGCGTGGCGAAGCCCGCGGCACGCAGCCCCTTCTCGATGAACCCGGCGATGCGGGCCTCGTCGTCGGCGATCAGGATCGAGGCCACGGCGTCTCCTTCGCGGTCGGGGAATCGGGGGAGGGATCGGAACCGGACGGATCGACACCCGGATCGGCGGACGGGCCCGATCGCGGACCGCCGTCCGCACCGCGATCCGCCGCCGGCAGCGGAGGCCGCGGCGGGATGTCCGCATCGGCCGGCACCCCCGACGTCGATTCCGGTTCGCCGGGAGCGCCGTGCGGCAGCGGGAACGAGAGGACGAACACCGCGCCCGGGCCGTCGTAGGGGTCGATCACGCGGGCGGAGCCGCCGTGGGCGCGGGCGATCACCTGCACGATGTTCAGGCCCAGCCCGCTGCCGCGCCCGGTGGCGTCCTCGCGGTGGAAGCGCTCGAACACCCGCTCGCGCGCCTCGACGGGGATGCCGGGCCCGAAGTCGCGCACCCAGATCTCCAGCGCGCCGTCGGCGATCCGGCTGCCGATCACGAGCCGGCCGCCGCCGTGGGTCACGCCGTTCTGCGTCAGCTGCAGCACGGCCTGCGTGACGCGGCCGGGATCCAGGGGCACGACGGCCGAGACGACGGGCCCCTCGGTCACCGTCGCGCCCTCGATCGCCCGCGCCTTGCGCACGATCTGCGAGAGCAGATCCGGCACGTCCGTCGGCTCGACGCGCACGGGAGACGCGCCGTGCAGCGACGCGGCCTCCGAGAGGTCCTGCACGAGCGTGCTCATCCGGTCCAGCTCGTCGATCGCGAGCTCCTGCGTCTCGCGCACGTCGGCCGGATCGGCGGGATCCATCAGCTCGAGATGGCCGCGCACGATCGTGATCGGGGTGCGCAGCTCGTGGCGCACGTCGCTCAGCAGCTGCCGCTGCGAATCGAGCGCCTGGTCGAGACGGTCGAGCATGTCGTTCATCGTGCGCGCGAGCTCCGAGACGTCGTCGCGGCCCTCGATGGGCAGGCGCTCGGTGAGCGACTGGCCCGACACGCGCTCGGCCGTCTCGCGCATCTGACGCAGCGGCCGAAGCAGCCGGCCCGCGGCCAGCGCGCCCGCCGCCACGATGAGGACGATCATGATCCCCGAGGCGACGAGGTACGCCCGGGCCGGCTCGTTGATCTCCGCGAGCTCGGCGTTGAGGTCGTACGCCATGACGAAGAGCACCTCGTCGTCGCCGGTGTCGCCCTCGAGCACGATCGGCGTCGCCAGGTACTGCCAGGCGGAGTCGCCGTCGACGTAGCGGCCGAGCATCGCGTTGCGCTGATCCGCCTCGCGCACCACGTGCTCGACGAAGCCGGCGTTGTCCTCCAGATCGAGGTCCAGTGGCACGCCCGGCTTGAGCTCGGCGGCGCCGTTCACGATGCCGAGCACGCCCATGTTGTCGTCGGGGCTGATGCGCTCCACCACCACCCGCAGCGCGTCGCGGGCCGTGGCGCCGGGCTGATCGGCCACGACGTTCTGCACGAACTGCTGCGCCGAGCCCAGGTTGTCGAGCAGCAGATCCTCCACCGACGCGAGGATGCGCTCGCGCTCGACCAGGTACACCGCGCCGCCCACGCCCGCCAGGCCCACGACGGCCACCGCCGTGATCACCGCCATGAGGCGCGCGCGCACCGAGAGCACGCGGCGGCGCCTCGGTGCGGCCTGGGGCGAATCCATGCGTTCAGTATTCCGTGCGCGCCGGAGGGGAAACGGCCGGACAGCGCGAATATAAGAGCACTCTCACCCCGCGGGCGGTGCGCGTCTGAGACGGCGGTGGTGGGATTGGATCATGCAGGAGACCGAGGTGCCCGCGGCCGCGCGGATCGACGAGGCGGCGCTGCTGGCCGAGGCGTTCGAGACCGACCCCGCCGCGCTGCGGCTGATCAGCCGGGAGCCGCTGGGGCGCGGCGGATCCGTCGCCGGGTTCGAGGTCGCGCACGACGGGGGAGCGACCTCCCTCGCGTACGTCGACACCTCGGGCCTGCCCGTGCCCGCCGAGACGGGCCTCGTGCTCGAAGGGGTCGCGCGGGTGTGGACGCACCCCGCCGATCCGCACCTGCCCGCGCTCGTGCCCGTCGCCTTCGGCGGGGCCCTGGGGGTGCTGCTGCGTCGGCTCGGCATCGACGCCGAGGGCGCGCCCGAGATGGTCGGGTACCGGCCCGGCCGGCGCGCGGTGCTGCGCGTGCCGGCCGACGGCGGCAGCGCCTGGATCAAGGTGGTGCGGCCGAGCCGCATCGAGCGCGTCGTCGAGGCGCACCGCACCCTGCGCGAGGCCGGGCTGCCCGTGCCCGCCGTGCGGGGCTGGTCGCCCGACGGGGTGCTCGTCATCGACCAGGCCGAGGGCGTCGCGGCGACCGAGGTGGAGTGGCACCCCGACGAGCTGCTCGCGGAGGCCGACCGCCTGCGCTCGGCCGTGGCGGCGGCGACGGCGCCGTGGGAGGCGCGCACGGGCGTGCCGGCGCGGCTGCCCTGGTACGCCGTCCGGCTGCGAGACGCGCTGCCGGGCGAGGGGCGCCGCGTCGACGCGCTGCGCGATGCCGCGGCGTCCGCCCTCGCCGCCGGCACCGGCCCGCGCGTCGTCGTGCACGGCGACCTGCACCTCGGGCAGCTGTTCCTGCAGGGCACGGGCAGCGACATCCGGATCAGCGGGATCATCGACGCCGATACGGCCGGGATCGGCGACGCGGCCGAGGACGCCGCCGCGTTCGTCTCGCACGCGACCGCCAGCGCGCTGCTGACGGAGGGGATGAGCGGGCTCGACCGGATCTGGGCGCTCGCCGAGGGCGCGCGCGAGCGGTGGCGCTCGCCTCGCGTGGGCGCGCTCGCCGTCGTGCACCTGCTCGGCCACGCGCTCGCCGCGGCCGAGCGCGCCGGTGCTCCTCGCGCCCGGCGGCTGCTGGCGCTCGCCGAGGCGATCCGCGACGACGCGCCCCTGCGCTCGGCGGCCGACGCGGGCGCCTAAGAGCCTTCTCATGAACGGCTTCCGAGCCGTTTAGCGCGCCTCGCGAGACTGAGAGCGCCCGGAACGCACACGCAGGAGGACGCATGGACAGGAAGTGGATCGCCTACGGAGTCACCGGTGCGCTCGGCGTGGCCGTGATCGGCGGCGGCGCCTTCGCCGCGGCCTCCGCCATGGAGCTGCGCACGGGCACGGGCCAGGTCATCGCGCAGGGCACGATCACGGGCGCCGAGACCGAGCTGTCGCGCCAGGCGGTGGCCCGCGGGACGCTCGCCATCAGCGCGGCGACGCCCGGCGAGACCGCGACGGCGGCCACCCCCGCCTCGACCGCCGGCCCGAGCACCGCCTCGGCCGCGACCCCGGGCGAGGTCGCATCCGCGCCGTCCGCTCCCGCTCCGGAGCCCGCCCCCGCTCCGGCGCCTGCGCCCGCCCCGGCCCCGGCTCCCGCGCCCGAGCCGGTCTCGCCTCCGTCGCCGGTGAGCGCCGCCTCCGTCGCGTCGGCCGAGAGCGACTGATCCTCGCGCCCCGCCCCGCCGCTCGTCCGAGCGGCGGGGCTTTCGTGTGGAGTTGCGGTGGTCGCTTCATCTCCGCGGCTTCGCCGCTCCGTTCAGCTGTCATTGTCGGTGGCGGCCGGTGGTGCTGGCTGGCAGGCTCGGTGCTGGTGTTTCCGCGCGGGGTGACTCCCCGTTCAGCTGACTGCTCGTGAGGGTGTGTCGTGCGGTTGATTCGTCCGCCGCGTGGGGACGCCGGTGCCGGGCCTGCGTTGTCTCGGTGACTTGATAGAAGCACGCCACGCTGCTTAGCCGGCTCGTGACAGTTCCGTCCCGAGACGCACGTTGTGCAGGCCCTGGCACCGGCCGCGACCATCGCTGCCCAATCACCAGGAAGGATGCCGCTGTTGCCTATCGTCGCAGACGTCTACGACTTCGTCATCGGGGTCGACACGCATGCCCGCGCCCACCAGTACGCGATCGTCACCACCGCGGGGCGGGTCATCGCGGAACGGTCGTTCCCGAACACCACCGCGGGGATCGGCAAGGCCCGCGACTGGATCTCCCACACCACCGGTGGTGCCGTGCTGGCCTCGATCGACGGGGCCTCCTCCTACGGGCGGCGCCTGTCGGTCGAGCTCGAGAGTGCCGGATACCGGGTGGTCGAAGCGCCCACGCCCGGATACCGGCGAGCGGGGAAAGACGACCGCATCGACGCGGTCCTGGCCGCGACCTCGACCCTGCCGTTGGAGACCGACGCGCTCCGCGACCGCCGCGCCGGCACAGACCGCGACGCGCTGAGCGTGCTGCTGACCGCCCGCGAAGACATGACCCGCGAGAAGACCCAGAAGACCAACGCGCTGATCGCGTTGACCCGCCGGTTCGCTCTCGGCATCGACGCGCGCACCACCCTCCCGCTATCCACCATCCGCCACCTGACCAGCCCGGCCGCGCACGACGAGCCCGCCACGACCATCGCCGCCGCCGAAGCCGCCCGCCTGGCCACCCGGATCCTCCAGCTGCACGACGCCCTGGCCGCCAACAAGCACGACATCCTCACCATCGTCCGCCGCGCTGCCCCCGACCTGCTGACCGAGCCCGGCATCGGCCCCGTCAGCGCGGCCACCATCTACACCGCCTGGTCACACCCCGGCCGGATCCGCTCCGAAGCCGCGTTCGCACGCATCGCCGGCACCGCCCCGAAACCCGTCTCCAGCGGCAACCACCAACGCCACCGACTCGACCGATCCGGCGACCGACGCCTCAACGCCGCCCTCCACCGCATCGCGATCACCCGAGCCCGCACACACCCCGAAACCCGCGCCTACATCACCCGCCGACGCCAACAAGGCCGCACCGACCGCGACATCCGACGAAGCCTGAAACGCTACATCGCCCGACACACCTACCGACTCCTCGAACACACTTGACACACATAGAAGCGTCAACCGATCCCTTCCGGACCATCGGTTGCTGAACGGAGCGGCGCAGCCGCGTAGATGAAGTGACCACCGCAAGCCGGCGCGCATCCTCCGCCTGCGCCGCGGCGGAACCATCGCATGAGGGAACCCGATCGAGCCGCCGCGGAATCGCGCGGATCCCGGGCGAATCGAAGAACCGCGCGGGCTTCCTAAGAACGGCCTCACCGCCGGTTCCCGGCGCCTTTAGGAGGGCTCGCGAGAGTGGTCACATCGCCGGAACGACCGGCATCGGATCGCACACCGACACCGCCGCGGCGGAGAGAAGAGACGAAGATCATGGAGAAGAAGCGCCTGAACAAGAAGTGGATCGCCTACGGCGTCACGGGCGTCGTGGGCGTCGTCATCCTCGCCGGCGGCGCCGCCGCGACGGCCGCGTCGATGGACCTGCGCGGCGACGCGAACGAGAGCGTGCCCGCCGGGAACGGCGGCAAGGTCGCGGTCGGGGAGGACGGGACGATCCAGCTGCGGATGTCCGAGAACGGCACCTCGTTCTCGATCGTCACGCCCGAGACGGCGGCGTCCGCCCTGACGGCGAACACCGCGACCACGGGCGTCTCGCCCACGTCCGCACCGACCGCGGCCTCGCCCGCCACGGCGCCCTCGGCCCCGACCGCTCCCTCCCCGGCGACGCCCGCCTCCCCGGCGACCGTCGCCTCAGCGCCGTCGCCTGCAGCCGCGCCGGCCCCGGCTCCCGCGCCGGCTCCCGCCCCGGCTCCGGCTCCGGCTCCGGCTCCCGCTCCGGCTCCCGGCTCGCCCGCGTCGGCGGTGTCGGCCGCGTCCGCGCCCAGCGCGGCGTCGATCGGCTCCGCGGCGTCGGACTGACGCCCTGCCGCCCGATCGCAGCGCCCCGGACGGGCCGTCCGGGGCGCTGCGTCGTGCATCGGGGCCGCGGAGCCGCGCGAGGGTCTTGCCAAGCGCCCGGCGGATCGCCATACAGTGGGGCATGGAGAACACGACAGGAACCATCGTGGCCGTCGTCGGATCCGCCTCCGATGAGGCCCTCGCGAACCTCGACGGGATCGACGGCGTCGAGACGCTCTCGCTGCGCGACACCGAGCCCGCCCTCGCCGCCCGCCGCATCACCGCCACCAGCCGCCCGTGGATCGTGCACGACGCCGATCCGCTCGAGCACGTCGCCGCCGCCTGGGTGGAGCTGTTCGAGGAGCGCGCCACGCTCGGCGCGCTCGAGGTCGAGGTCGAGCAGGCCCTCGCCCACTTCGAGCGCGGCGCGCTCATGCCCGACTACTACATCGTGCTCGAGCCCGAGGCGGCGCCCGACACGTGGCGGCACTGGTGGTGCGGCGCGCTCGGGCACCGCGCCCCGCGTCGCATCCTGCCCGCGTCCGGCTCCGAGAACCCGCGCGAGGCCGACATCCGGCACCTGCTGCGCGCCCTGCCGTCGTCGCGGCCGTGGCCGAAGCCGTCGAGCTGGCTGCCGGGCCTCGCCATGGAGATCCCCGATCGCGTGGGCCTGCGCGACCGCGTGGAGGCCGACCGGGACTGACGCTCACGCGAGGTCGGCGAGCGCCATCGGCCGCACCATGCGGTACTGCTCCTCGCGCACCCACCGCGCGCCCGTGCGGCGGTGCTCCTCGCGCGTGGCGAACCGGTAGCGGTACATCGTGGCGCGGATCCAGCACGGCCGGCGGCCCTCGAACGGATCGCGGCGCAGCAGGCGCAGCGTCGCGCGATCGGCCTCGAGCAGCCGCACGAGGAACACCTCGAACCACTCCTCCACGCGGCCGAGGGCGAGGAACCACATCAGCCAGTCCAGCCGCAGGTGGTACGGCGCCACCTGCGGCGGGATGCGCCGCACGTCACCCGGCTTGCCCCTGAACGCGTACTCCACCCAGCGGGCCGTGTGCGGATCGTCGTCCTCGGTCGCCTCGACGACCACCTCGTCGCGCACGCGCGTCACGGTGCCGAACGCGCCGTACGTGTTGCCGAGGTTCCACCGGTTGAAGCTCGCGTTCATCAGCTGCCCGCGCGAGGCGAGGTTGCGCGCGGCCGGCCAGCTGAGCGCGGCGTAGCCGACCGCGACGACGCTCGTCACGACGATCCACCACGGCGGGATCTCCGCCGACGGCGACGGCGCCCACGGCACCGCGATCGCCGAGGCGGCCAGCACGATCGCCGACCAGTTCAGCCACGCGAAGTTGCCCGTCGCCACGAGCCACAGCTGGGTCAGGATCATCACGGCCGCCGCCGCCGCGCCGATCGCCTGCGGGATCGCGTCGGGCACGAGCAGCCCGAGTGCGGGGGCGAACAGCAGCCACGGCGCCGGCAGCTGCGCGATGTGGTTGCCGATCACCTCGAACCGGTGGAACCACCGCGGCAGCAGGTGCGCCTGCCTGCTGAGCGGCCCGGGCATCGGCTGCGTCTCGTGGTGGTACGTCATGGCCGTGAGGTCGCGCCACTCGCGGCCGCCGCGGATCTTGATCATGCCGGCGCCGAACTCCAGCCGGAACGCCAGCCACCAGAACATCACGAGGATCCCGGTGGCCGGCGGCTGGCCGTTCGAGCCGAGGAACGCGGCGAGGAAGCCCATCTCGAGCAGCAGCATCTCCCAGCCGAAGGCGTAGAACGTCTGCCCGATCGAGACGATGGACATGTAGCCGAACCAGATCGCGAGGAAGCAGAGCATCGGCAGCCACGGCGGCCCGAGCTGCGGCAGGCCCGCCACGAGCAGCGCCGAGACGACGATCCCCGCCACGCAGAGCGCGACGAGCCGGCGATCCGTGTACCGGATCCATCGGAACAGCGTCGGCCGCAGCATCCGCCCGGCGCGGTCGGACGAGCGCGCCCAGGCCAGCAGCTCGGGTGCGGGCAGCAGCCCGCGCTCGCCGAGCAGGGGCCGGAACTGGTTCAGGCTCGAGAGGAAGGCGATGAGGTACAGCGCCGCGACGCCGCGCTGCAGCACCTGCCGCGCGAGCTCGAAGTCGACCGCCGCGAAGCCGTCCATGCGTCACACGATAGGCGGCGCGGGCCGGTCACTCCACGGCGCGCGACCGTCATTCCACGAGGTCGGGGAGCGCCCGCTTCAGCTCCGCGAGCCACGCGCGGGCGTTGCCGTCCGACGGGGCGCGCCAGTCGCCGCGCGGCGAGAGCGAGCCGGTGGGCGAGACCTTGGGGCCGTTCGGGATCGCCGACCGCTTGAACTGCGCGAAGCCGAAGAAGCGCTTCAGGAACACCTGCAGCCACTTCGCGATCGTCGGCAGGTCGTAGCCGAAGCGATCCTCCTCCGGGAAGCCCGGGGGCCACGCGCCGGACTGCGGATCGGCCCACGCATGCTGGGCGAGGAAGGCGATCTTCGACGGCCGCATGCCGTACCGCAGGATGTGGTGCAGCGCGAAGTCGTGCAGCGCGTAGGGGCCGATGGTCGACTCGGTCGACTGCACCGCGCCGTCCTGGCCGGCGGGGACGAGCTCGGGGCTGATCTCCGTGTCGAGCACGGCCTGCAGCACGGTCGCCTCCTCGGTCGTCACGCCCTGCTCGTCGCCGTGCGCGATCACCCAGCGGATGAGGTGCTGGATGAGCGTCTTCGGCACGCCCGAGTTCACGCCGTAGTGGCTCATCTGGTCGCCCACGCCGTAGGTCGACCAGCCGAGCGCGATCTCCGAGAGGTCACCCGTGCCGATGACCATGCCGCCGTGGTGGTTGGCGAGGCGGAACAGGTAGTCGGTGCGCAGGCCCGCCTGCACGTTCTCGAAGGTCACGTCGTACACCGGCTCGCCCGCGCCGAACGGGTGGCCCATCTGCCGCAGCATCTCGGTGGCGGCGGGCCGGATGTCGATCGTCTCGATCGTCGCGCCCACCGACTCGGCCAGCGCGATCGCGTTGGACTTCGTGTGCTCGCTCGTCGCGAAGCCCGGCATCGTGTACGCGAGGATGTCGCTGCGCGGGCGGCCCATCCGATCCATCGCCCGCGCGATGACGAGCAGCGCGTGTGTGGAGTCGAGCCCGCCGCTCACGCCGATCACGGGCTTCGGGTCGCCGATCGAGCGCATGCGCTGCACGAGGCCCGAAACCTGGATATGGAAGGCCTCGTAGCAGTCCTGCGCGAGGCGGTCCGGGTCGTCCGGCACGAACGGGAAGCGGTCGAGCGTGCGCCGCAGGCCCACGTCGCCGGTCGGCGGATCGAGGCGGAAGCGCACGGTGCGGAACGCCATGCGGTCGGCGAAGGCGCGGCGGTTGTCGTCGAACGTGCCCTGGCGGATGCGGTCCTGGCGCAGGCGGTCGAGGTCGACGTCCGCCACGGCGTGGCGCGGACCGTCGGGGAAGCGCTCCGTCTCGGCCAGCAGCGTGCCGGCCTCGTAGATCATCGTCTGCCCGTCCCACGAGACGTCGTTCGTCGACTCGCCCATGCCGGCGGCGGCATACGCATAGGCGGACAGGTGCCGCGACGAGGCGGACTGCGCGAGCAGCCTCCGGTCGTCCGCGCGGGCGATCGTGATAGGGCTGCCCGAGAGGTTCAGCTGCACGGTCGCGCCGGCCAGCGCCGCGAGCGCCGACGGCGGGATCGGCACCCAGAAGTCCTCGCACACCTCGGCGTGGACGACGAGGCCCGGCACGTCCTCGGCCTCGAAGAGCAGGTCGGGGCCGAAGGGCACGGCCGCTCCGCCCAGCTCGATCTCGCCGCGCGCGTCGTCGCCCGGCGCGTACCAGCGGCGCTCGTAGAACTCGCGGTACGTGGGCAGATAGGACTTCGGCGCGACGCCGAGCACCGCGCCGCGGTGGATGACGACGGCGCAGTTGTAGAGGCGATTGCCGCGCGCGAGCGGCGCGCCGACGACGAGCATCGGCATCAGGTCGGCCGAGGCCGCCGCGATCCGCTCGATCGCCTCGCGGACGGCATCGAGCAGCGCGTCCTGCATCACGAGGTCGTCGATCGCGTAGCCCGACAGGCACAGCTCGGGGAACACGGCCACGGCGACGGCCTCGTCGTGCAGCTCGCGCGCGCTCGCGAGCACGGCCTCGGCGTTGGCGGCGGGATCGGCGATGGCGAGCGGGATCGTGCAGGCCGCCACCCGCGCGAAGCCGTGCCCGTACGCGCTTTCGAATGCGAAGTCGCTCACGGGTTCAGTCTGTCACGGGAGGGCCGCCGCGGTCCGGCGATGTCGGACCCCGCGGATAGCCTCGAGGGGTGAGATACATCCCGTCCGAGCAGCGCGTCGTGTGGAGCGCGAGCGACCTCAAGGCCGCCGCCGAGTGCGAGTTCGCGTGGCTGCGCGCGCTCGACGCCCGGCTCGGTCGCGTGCCGGAGGTCGAGGAGCCCGAGGACGAGATGCTCGAGCGGGCCGCCCGCCTCGGCGACGCGCACGAGGAGCGCGTGCTGGCCCGGTACCGCGAGCGGTTCGGCGGCGCGGTCGTCGAGATCGAGCGGCAGCGCTCGAGCGACGAGGCCGGCATGGCGCGCGCCGTCGAGGAGACGATGGCGGCGCTGACGGCGCCGCACGCGCGCGTCGTGTTCCAGGCCGCGTTCTCGACAGCGGAGTTCGTCGGGTTCGCCGACTTCCTGCTGCGCGAGCCCGACGGATCCTGGCGCGTGCAGGACTCCAAGCTCGCGCGCCGGGCCAAGGTGACGGCGCTCATGCAGCTGGCGGCGTACGTCGACCAGCTCGACCGGCTCGGCATCCCGCACTCCGACGAGGTCGACCTGCTGCTGGGCGACGGATCGACGAGCACCCACCGGGTCGACGACCTGCTGCCGCTGTTCCGCGTGCGCCGCCGACGGATCCGCGACCTCATCGCCGACCGCCGGCTCGAGCTCGGCGCGGCGGGCGAGCCCCTCGCGTGGGGCGACCCGCGCGGCGAGCTCGGCGTCGTGGCGTGCGGGCGGTGCGCCACGTGCGAGCAGGAGGTGATCGCGCAGCGCGACGTGCTGCTCGTGGCCGGCATGCGGCCCGTGCAGCGCGAGCGGCTGCGCGCCGCGGGCATCGCCACGGTCGACGAGCTGGCCGCCGCGCCCGAGGCCCCGCGCGGCATGAACCCCGACGTGTTCGCGGGGCTGCGCACGCAGGCGCGCCTGCAGCTCGCGAGCCCGGCCGGCGTGCCCGCGCCCGACGCCGCGGTCGAGGAGCACCCCGTCCCGTCGTACGAGGTCGTGATGCCGGAGGCACTCGCGACCATGCCGCGACCGGACGAGGGCGACATCTTCTTCGACTTCGAGGGCGACCCGCTCTACAGCGAGGGCGACGGCGACGGTCACGAGGAGTGGGGCATCGACTACCTCTTCGGCTGGGTCGACATGCAGGAGCGCTACACGCCGCTGTGGGCGCACGACCTGGCGGCCGAGCGCGAGGCGCTCGAGCGGTTCTGCGACTTCGTCGCCGCGCGCCGGGCCGCGCACCCCGGCATGCACATCTACCACTACGCGCCCTACGAGCCCACGCACCTGGCCGCCATGGCGGCCCGGCACGGCGTGCGCGAGGGCGACGTCGACCGCATGCTGCGCGACGAGCTGTTCGTCGACCTCTACCCGATCGTGCGCCGCGCGGTGCGGGTGGGCTCGCGGTCGTACTCCATCAAGAAGCTCGAGCCGCTCTACATGGGCGACGAGGTGCGCACGCAGGACGTGCAGCAGGGCGGCGACTCGATCCTGCGCTATGTCGAGGCGCGCGAGCTCCTGGCCGCCGGGCGCGCGGACGAGGCTCGGGCGATCCTCGACGACCTCGCCGCGTACAACGCCTACGACTGCGTCTCGACGCGGCGCCTGCGCGACTGGCTCGTCGACCGCGCCCGCGAGACCGGCGTACGGCCGGCGCCGCCCGACCACAACGAGGCGATCACGTACGAGCCGTCGCCGCTCGCCGAGGCGCTGCGGCTGCGCGCCGACGCGGCCGAACCGGACGGCGCGGATGCGGCGGCCCTGCGCCTGGGCGCCGCGGCGATCGACTACTACCCGCGCGAGGCGAAGAGCTACTGGCAGGGGCACTTCCAGCGCCTGCGTGAGCCGCTGTCACTGTGGGCCGACACGCGCGACGTCGTCGCGGTCGACGCATCGCGCAGCCGCATGGTCGAGGACTGGCACGTGCCGCAGGAGGGGCGCCGCGCCGAACGCCGCGTCGTCGCCCTGCGCGGCGACGTCGCGCCCGGCACGCGCATCCGCGAGGGTGCGGAGCCGTTCGTGCTCTATGCGCGCCCCGCGCCGTTCGCGGCCGAGGTGTCGTCGCGGTGGATCCACGTGCCGCGCGGCGTGCGGGTGATCGAGGAGCTCGACGACGGCATCGTGGTCGAGGAGACCGCGATCGGCGGCATGACCTGGAGCGAGCTGCCCGTGGCCGTCGCGCCGGCCCCGCCGCCGCGCGCCGGCAACCAGCAGAAGGCGATCGAGGCCTGGGCCGAGTCGGTCCTGTCGGCCGCGGAGTCGGGTGGCTTCCCCGCCGACGCCGCCACCGACCTGCTGCGCCGCGTCCCGCCGCGCGTGCCCGGCGGGCTCGCGCCCAGCGCGGGCGACGACGTCGCGGCGATCACCGCCTCGCTGCTCGCCCTCGAGCGCGGCTACCTGGCGGTGCAGGGCCCGCCCGGCACGGGCAAGACGTACGTCGGCTCGCACGTGATCGCGCGTCTCGTGGCCGAGCACGGCTTCAAGGTCGGCGTGGTCGCACAGTCGCACGCGGTCGTCGAGCACATGCTCGACCGCGTGATCGCCGCGGGCCTGGCGCCCGGCCGCGTTGCCAAGGCGCCGAAGGACGGCGGTGCGGAGGCCGCATTCACCGTCATCCCGAAGAACGGCGTCGCGGCCTTCGCCGCCGAGCACCCCGACGGCTACGTCATCGGCGGCACCGCGTGGGACTTCGCGCACGAGCAGCGCGTGCCGCGCGGCAGCCTCGACCTGCTCGTGATCGACGAGGCCGGGCAGTTCTCGCTCGCCTCGACGATCGCCGTCTCGCTGGCCGCGCACCGCCTGCTGCTGCTCGGCGATCCGCAGCAGCTGCCGCAGGTGAGCCAGGGCACGCACCCGGAGCCCGTCGACACGTCGGCGCTCGGCTGGGTGATGGCCGGCGAGCAGGTGATCCCGTCGACGCACGGCTACTTCCTGGCCCGCTCGGTGCGGATGCACCCCGCCGTCGCCCGGGTCGTGTCCGACCTGTCGTACGCCGCCCGCCTCGCCTCGCGCGCCGGCGCCGAGCTGCGGGCCGTCGAGGGCCTCGAGCCGGGCCTGCACGTCGTGCCCGTGCGTCACCACGGCAACGCCACGGAGTCGCCGGAGGAGGCGGCGGAAGTCGTGCGGATCGCGCGCGGGCTCATCGGCCGCTCGTTCACCGACATCCGGATCGAGGACGACGGCACCGCGACGCCGTGCGATGCCCGCCCGCTCGCGCCCGCCGACGTCATCGTCGTCGCGCCCTACAACGCCCAGGTGCTGTGCGTCGAGCGCGCGCTGGCCGAGGCCGGCCTCGGCGCCGTGCGGGTCGGCACCGTCGACCGGTTCCAGGGACAGGAGGCGGCCGTTTCGATCGTGACGCTCGCGGCCTCCTCGGGCCGCGACGCCCCGCGCGGCAGCGACTTCCTGCTGCTGCAGAACCGCCTCAACGTGGCGGTCTCGCGCGCGATGGTCGCGTCGTACCTCGTGCACTCGCCCGCGCTGCTCGACGATCTGCCGCACACGGCGGACGGCGTCGCGCGGATGAGCGCGTTCGCCCGCCTGGTCGGCGCGTAGAGCCGGGGCTCAGTAGCCGGCGGAGCCGTACAGGCGGTCGCCCGCGTCGCCCAGGCCCGGCACGATGTAGCCGCGCTCGTCGAGCTTCTCGTCGAGGGCGCCGAGCACGAGCGTGACGTCCTTGCCGTCGACCTGGCGCTCGATCGCGGCCACGCCCTCGGGCGCGCCGAGCAGGCAGATCGCGGTGACGTCCTGCGCCCCGCGGTCGAAGAGGAAGTCGATCGCCGCGCCCAGCGATCCGCCGGTCGCGAGCATCGGGTCGAGCACGAAGCACTGGCGGTCGCTGAGGTCGTCGGGCAGACGCTCGGCATACGTCGTGGGCTCGAGGGTCTCGTGGTCGCGCACCATGCCGAGGAAGCCGACCTCGGCCGTCGGCACGAGCTTGACCATGCCGTCGAGCATGCCGAGTCCCGCGCGCAGGATCGGCACGACGAGCGGCTTCGGCTCGCTGATCTCCACGCCCATCGTCGTCGTCACCGGGGTCTGGATCTCGCGCGGCGAGACGCGCACGTTGCGGGTCGCCTCGTAGGCCAGCAGCGTCACGAGCTCCTCGGTGAGCTGGCGGAACACGGGGGAGGGCGTCTTCTCGTTGCGGAGGACGGTCAGCTTGTGGGTGATGAGCGGGTGGTCCGCAACGTGCAGGCGCATAAGACCAAGGTAGTCGCGGCGCCTGGGACCCAGCCAGTCGGGCGGCCGCCGAGGCGCGCCCGGGCGCGGCGGGCTTCCCCCGCGGCCGCGCACGCGAGAGAGTGGGGGTGGAGGACGCCGCCCGGCGCCCCGGAGAGGAGCTCATCATGAAGGCACTGCAGTACGTCGAGGTCGGCAAGCCGCCGGTGGTCGTCGAGGTCCCGACTCCCGAGCCCGGTCCCGGGCAGGTGCGCCTCAAGGTCACCGCCGCCGGTGCGTGCCACTCCGACTCGTTCGTGATGGGGCTGAGCGAGGAGGAGTACGCCCAGTTCGGCTACCCGCTGCCCATGACGCTCGGTCACGAGGGCGTCGGCGTCGTCGACAAGCTCGGCGAGGGCGTGACGAGCGTGGCCGTGGGCGATGCCGTCGCGGTGTACGGGCCGTGGGGCTGCGGCACCTGCTACCCCTGCTCGCAGGGCAAGGAGAACTACTGCGAGCGCGCGGCGGAGCTCGGGATCACGCCTCCCGGGCTGGGCCACGACGGGTCCATGGCGGAGTACATGATCATCGACGATCCGCGCCACCTCGTGCCGCTGGGCGACCTCGATCCCGTCGAGAACGTGGCGCTCACCGACGCGGGCCTCACGCCGTACCACGCGATCAAGGGATCGCTCGGCAAGCTCGGTCCCGGCAGCACGGCCGTGGTCATCGGCACCGGCGGCCTCGGCCACGTGGCCATCCAGATCCTGCGCGCCCTCACTCCCGCCACGGTCATCGCCCTCGACGTGAACGACGAGAAGCTCGCGCTCGCGAAGGACGTCGGCGCGCACCACGCGTTCCTGTCCAACGAGGACGCGCCCGCCGCGATCGAGAAGGCCACGGGGCGCCGCACCGTCACGGCGATCTTCGACTTCGTCGCGATCCAGCCGACCGTCGACCTGGGCGCGGCGCTCTCGGGCATCGAGACCGATCAGGTGCTCGTGGGCGTCGGCGCGACGAAGGCCGACGTGGGCATGCTCGCCAAGCCGTACGACTCGAGCATCCGCTCGCCGTACTGGGGCTCGCGCTCCGAGCTCATCGAGGTGCTGAACCTGGCCCGCGCGGGCCTCGTCCACGTCGAGACGGAGCGCTTCTCGCTCGACGACGCGCCGGAGGCGTACGACCGCCTGCACGAGGGCACGCTCCGCGGCCGCGCGGTCATCACGCCCTGACGCGGGCCTGGCCCGCGCCGGTCGCCGCGTACGCTCGAGGCATGACGCCCGATCCCGCCGACGCCGCGGCGATGGCGCGCGCGCTCGCGCTCGCCGCCGAGGCGGCGGCCGCCGGCGAGATCCCCGTCGGGGCCGTCGTCCTCGATGTCGACGGCAGCGTGATCGGCGAGGGGCGCAACCGGCGCGAGGAGCACCACGACCCGTCCGCGCACGCCGAGGTCGTCGCGCTGCGGCAGGCGGCCGAGCACGTCGGATCGTGGAACCTCGAGGGCCGCACGCTCGTCGTCACCCTCGAGCCGTGCCTCATGTGCGCCGGCGCGGTGCTGCAGGCGCGGATCGGCCGACTCGTGTTCGGCGCGTGGGACGACAAGGCGGGCGCGGCCGGATCGATGTACGACGTCGTGCGCGACCGCCGCCTGCCCTACCGCGCCGAGGTCGTCGGCGGCGTGCGCGAGGAGGAGTCGCAGAAGCTGCTGCGCGCCTTCTTCGAGGCCCGCCGCTGATCCGATCAGACCCGCTTCGCGCGGACGCTGGACCACTCGTCGTCGAGGGCGATGTTGCCGTTGAGCGTCCATCCGAACTCGCGCACGCGCGCCCAGATGCTGTCGCGGTTGATGTCGGTGCGATTGCCCTTCGGGTAGCCGATCCACACCGCCCGCGCCGACGCGAGCACCGGCATCACGTCGGCGAGCAGCCGGTCGAGCTCCGCGCGATCCGCCGCGAACAGGACGGCGACGCCGTCGGTGTCGCGCTCGATCCCGTCGACCACGGTGACGCCCTCGGGCAGGGGATCGAGCAGCGCGCGCTGCTCGGCGGTGGCGGGGCCGAACAGCAGCTCGGTGCCCGGCTTGATCTGCAGCTTCTCCGCGACGGTCCTCGACATGACGGGCCTCAGCGCGGCAGCAGCTCCTCGCCCAGGTAGGCGAGGTGGTCGAGGTCGGTCATGTCGATCATCTGGAGGTAGATGCGCTCGGCGCCCAGCTCCTGCAGGCGGCCGACACGGTCGGCGATCTCGGCCGCCGAGCCGCACAGGTTGAAGCCGGCGCGGAACCGCTCGAGGTCCACGCCCGTGTTCGCCGCGCGCCGCGCGACGTCCGCCTCGGTGGCGCCGGCGAGGACCGTCAGCCCCACCGTGCGCTTGAGCGTGGCGGGGTCGCGGTCGATCCGCTCGCACGCCGCGGTGACCCGCGCGAACCGATCGGCGATCACGTCCTCCGGCTGGAACACGATGTTGAACTCCGTCGCGTACCGGGCGGCGAGCGCGGGCGTGCGCGTGGGGCCCGCGCCGCCCACGATGAGCGGCATCGGGCTCTGCACGGGCTTGGGCAGCGCGGGCGAGTCCTCGAGGCGGTAGTGCGCGCCCTCGAACGAGAAGGTCTCGCCGACCGGCGTCGCCCACAGGCCCGTGAGGATCTGCAGCTGCTCCTCGAGCAGGTCGAACCGCTTGGCGGGGAAGGGGATGCCGTACGCGCGGTGCTCGTCCTCGTACCAGCCCGTGCCCAGGCCCAGCTCGAAGCGGCCGCCCGACATCGCGTCGAGCTGAGCGGCCTGGATCGCCAGCAGGCCCGGGTGGCGGTACGTGACGGACGAGACGAGCGTGCCGAGGCGGATCCGCGACGTCTCGCGCGCGAGTCCCGCGATGGTCGTGAGGGCGTCGGTCGGGCCGGGCAGGCCGTCGAAGAAGTCGCCCATCTTCAGGAAGTGGTCCGAGCGGAAGAAGCCGTCGAAGCCGAGGCGCTCGGCCGCCTGCGCGAACGCGAGCTGGGTGTCGTAGTCGGCGCCCTGCTGGGGCTCGGTGAAGACGCAGTACTCCATGCGGCCAGTCTGCCGCACCCGCCACGGGTCGGGCTCGCGGCGTCAGACGCGGTCGGCGAGGATCGCGAGCCGGCGGCCGCCGACCCGGGTGAGGAGGAGCGTGGCCGACTCGTCGCCGCGCAGCGCCAGCTTGCGGCGCAGCGCGGCGGGATCCACGTCGACGCCGCGCTTCTTGATCTCCAGCGTGCCGATCCCGCGCGCCCGCAGCGCCTTGCCGAGGCCCTTCACGTCGGCCGGCAGCGTCTCGCGCACGCGGAAGCTCGACACGAACGGGCTCGTCACGGCCGCGTCGCCGGTGAGGTACGCGATCCCCGGGGCGATCGGCCCCGCGTCGAGCGCGCGGGCGACGTCGCCGACGAGGCGGGCGCGGATGACCGAGCCCTCCGGCTCGTGCACGAAGGCGCCGAGCGGCCGATCCGGCTCGTCCTCGGTGTCGCCGGGGGCGGTGAGCTCGTGCGCGGCGCCGTCGCGCAGCACGAGGGCCGCGCGCCGCACGCCGTCGCGCGCGAGCGCGCCCGACCACAGCACGAGCTCCACCGTGGAGCCGTCGGCGCTGACCCACTGCGCCTCGGCGTCGTCGGGCAGGGCGTCGCGGTCGTGTGCGGGGCCGAGCTTGATGCCCGTCGGCACACGGTCGCCGAGCCCGAAGGCCCAATCCAGCGGCGGCGAGTAGTCGGACGGCGCCACGCGCCTGGTCTCGGCGTGGCCCGCCGTGCGCCGCGCGGGATCGAGCCACGCGGCATCGACCGACGACAGGTCGGCGTCCTCGGCGCGCCCGTGCGTGACGGTGGTGCCCGGCCGGAACGCCGCGAGGTTGTACGCGGCCAGAGCCGCGGTAACCTCGTCGGCGTCGACCGCGGCCACGTCGATCCCCAGCCCGGCGAACGCGAGCGCGTCGCCGCCGATCCCGCATCCGAGGTCCGCCACGCGGCCGATGCCCGCCCGGCGCATCCGCTCGGCGTGGTGGGTCGCGACCGTCAGGCGCGTGGCCTGCTCGAGCCCCGCGCGGGTGAAGAGCATGCGCTCGGCGAGCGCGCCGAACTTCACCGCGCCGCGCTGCCGCAGCCGCACCTGGCCCACCACGGCCGAGACGAGGTCGGGGGAGCGCCCCGCGGCGCGCAGGCGCGACACGGCGCGCGCCACGTCGGCGGCCGTCTCGACGGGATCGAGCGAGTCGAGCAGCGCGAGCCCCTCGCGCGTGAGCAGGGCGTCGAGCTCGGACCGATCCATCCCCTCAGGGTACGGCGACGGGGGTTGGCACTCGCGTTGCGAGAGTGCCAACGGGTCCCTACACTTGGCGTTAGCACTCTCCGCGCGAGAGTGCGAACTCAAGTCTTCTGACAGCACAGGGAAAGAAGAGGTACACCGTGTCGGTTTCCATCAAGCCGCTCGAGGACCGCATCGTCATCAAGCAGGTCGAGGCCGAGCAGACCACTGCCAGCGGTCTGGTCATCCCCGACACCGCCAAGGAGAAGCCCCAGGAGGGCGAGGTCGTGGCCGTGGGCCCCGGCCGCATCGACGACAACGGCAACCGCGTCCCGCTCGACGTCGCCGTCGGCGACCGCGTCCTGTACAGCAAGTACGGCGGCACCGAGGTGAAGTTCGGTGCCGACGAGTACCTCGTGCTCTCGGCCCGCGACGTCCTCGCGGTCGTCGTCCGCTGACACGCAGCTCGCGCGAAGGCCCGGCTCCCGCAAGGGGGTCGGGCCTTCGTCGTTCCCGATCCACGCGCGTCCCCGGATCGGACGTCGTCCCCGGATCGGTCGTGCCGGATCGGACGTCGTCCCCGGATCGGTCGTGCCGGATCGGCGGGAATCGCGCGGCATCTGGCAGGCGTGCGCGCCGGGTGGCCGCCGCGGCGCGAGTAGCCTGATCCGGTGACCGTGCCCGTGCCGCCTCCCGCCCGCATCGTCGATCCGGATCGGGAGCGGGTGCTCGGCACCGGGTACGCCTTCGGGGCCTACCTGCTGTGGGGCTTCCTGCCCCTGTACTTCGTCGCGCTCGCGCCGACCGGCCCGTGGGAGGTCGTCGGCTGGCGGGTGCTGCTCTCGCTCGTCTTCTGCGCCGTGGTGCTGACGATCGCGGGCGGCTGGACGCGCATGCTCGCGGTGCTGCGCAATCGCCGCCTGGCGCTGTGGACCGCGGTGGCCGGCGTGCTCATCTACGTCAACTGGCAGGCGTTCCTCCTGGCCACCCAGACCGGCCATGTCGTCGAGGCCAGCCTGGGCTACTTCATCAACCCGATCGCCACGGTCCTGCTCGCCGTGCTCGTGCTGCACGAGCGGCTGCGCCCGCTGCAGTGGGCTGCCATCGGCATCGCGGTGGTCGCCGTGCTCGTCATCGTGGTGGCGTACGGATCGGTGCCGTGGATCGCCCTGACGCTGACGGCCAGCTTCGGACTGTACGGCCTCGTCAAGAACCGGATCGGCGGCGCCGTGGACGCCGTCAGCGGCCTGGCGCTCGAGACGTTCTGGCTCACGCCGATCGCCATCGTGCAGCTCGTGATCGTGGCGCTCACGACGGGCCTCACCTTCGGCACCGCGGGGCCGGTGCACGCCGTCCTGCTCGCGCTCGCGGGGGTGGCCACCGCCATCCCCCTGCTGCTTTTCGCCTCGGGCGCGCGCCGCGTCACCCTGACGACCGTCGGCCTGCTGCAGTTCATCGCGCCCATCCTGCAGTTCGTCACCGGCGCCTTCCTGCTCGGCGAGCCGATGCCGCCCGAGCGCTGGGCCGGGTTCGCGATCGTGTGGCTCGCGTGCGCGGTGCTCGTGGTCGACATGGTGCGGCAGGGCCGTCGCATCCGCAGGGCACGCGGAAGATAACGATCCGGTGTCGCGGGGCATACTGCTCAGTTATTAAACGTCGCGAAAACATACCGGAAACATCCTCCGGGGTAACGTGCGTGCAACCGTGGGCGATGTGTTCAACCCGAACCCGCGGAAGCCACTTCGAAAGGACATACCCCGATGGTTCGATCCAGGAAGGCGCTGCTCGGCTTCGCCGCGCTCGCGGGCGCGGCGTCGCTCGTGCTCGCAGGCTGCGCGGGCGGCACCGAGGCCGCGCCCGACGACAGCGCCGAGCCCGTGACCCCCGGCGAGGAGCTGACGCTCACGATCGGCACGGCCCTGCCCCAGACCGGCTCGCTCGCGTTCCTCGGCCCGCCCGAGATCGCCGGCGTCGACTACGCCGAGTCGCTCATCAACGAGTACGCCGAGACGACCGGCCTGTCGGTCGAGATCGTGCACGGCGACTCGGGCGACCTCGACAACAAGGCGTACGAGGCCGAGATCCCCCGCCTTCTGAGCGAGGACCCCGCCGCGATCATCGGCGCCGCCTCGTCGGGCGTCTCGCTGCAGTTCATCGACCAGGTCACGGGCGCCGGCGTCATCCAGTTCTCGCCGGCCAACACCTCCGACGCCTTCACGACGTACGACGACAACGGCCTCTACTTCCGCACGGCGCCGTCCGACGTGCTGCAGGGCGAGGTGCACGGCAACTTCGTCGCCGAGCTCGGGCACCAGACGCTCGGCCTCATCGTGCTGAACGACTCGTACGGCACGGGCCTGGCGAAGTACATCACGGAGGCGTTCGAGACCGCGGGCGGCGAGGTCGTCGCGGCCCCGACGTTCAACCCGGGCGACACGTCGTTCGACTCGCAGATCTCCGAGGTGCTGGCGGCCGACCCCGACGCCATCACGGTGATCTCGTTCGACGAGGCGAAGACGATCCTGCCGAGCCTCATCGAGCAGGGCTTCGCCGCGGAGGACGTCTTCCTCGTCGACGGCAACATGGCGTCGTACGAGGCGGACTTCCCCGCCGGCCTGCTCGAGGGCGCGAAGGGCACCTACCCCGGGCCGACCCCGGACCAGGTGCAGGACTTCATCGACGGCCTGGACGGCTTCCTGGAGGAGTCGGGCGGCGAGGCGCTGACCGACTACACGTACGCTCCGGAGTCGTACGACGCGACGATCCTGCTGGCGCTCGCGTCGCTCGCGGCGCAGTCGACCGACTCGGCGGCGATCGCCGAGAAGCTCATCGAGGTCTCGGGCGGATCGGGCGACGGCGAGAAGTGCGACTCGTTCGCGGCCTGCGCCGACATCATCCTCGGCGGCGGCGTGGCGGACTACGACGGCCCGTCGAGCCCGATCACGTTCGACGAGGTCGGAGACCCGACCGAGGGCTTCATCAACATCTACCAGTACGGCCCCGACAACACGTACACCCCGTACGAGGGCTGACGCCCGCACGCGACGAGCCCCGCTCCTCCCCCGAGGGGAGCGGGGCTCCGTCGTGTGCGGCGGGGACCACGTAGCCCGCGCACCTGTGGATGTGTTGGGTTCTGTGGGAATGTGTTGTATCGTCTGTGCATCCGAGGGAGGACGATGTACGCGACGGAGCGCAGGGAGCTGATCGAGCGGGTGCTGCTCGACGAGGCGCGGGTGTCGGTGGCGGGCCTGGCCGAGCGGCTCGGGGTCACCACCGAGACCGTGCGGCGCGACCTGGCCGCGCTCGAGCGGGCGGGCGCACTGCGCCGCGTCCACGGCGGCGCCGTCGCCCCCGACCGCGGCAGCGCGGCCGAGGCGGATCTGCGCGAACGGCAGCGCCGGGGCGCGCCGGCCAAGGCCGCGATCGCGGCGCGGGCGCTCGACGGCCTCGGGCGCGCCTTCACCGGCTCCGTCCTGCTCGACGCCGGCACGACGACCGGCGCGGTGGCGGAGCTGCTGCCGCGGTGGTTCGGCGACGGCGGCGTGCACGTCGTCACCCACTCCGTCGTGCTGGCCGCGGGCCTGACCGCCGCGGGATTCGCCGACCTGACCGCGCTCGGCGGGCGCGTGCGCGGCATCACCGGAGCGGCCGTGGGCGCGAGCACCGTGGCGGCGATCGCCGCGCTGCGGCCCGACGTCGCGCTGATCGGCGCCAACGGGCTCTCCGCGGCTTTCGGGGCGAGCACGCCCGATCCCGAGGAGGCGGACGTGAAGCGGGCGATCATCCGCGCCGCGCGGCGCGCCATCCTGCTCGCCGACGCCTCGAAGTTCGAGGAGGAGTCGCTGCAGCGCTTCGCCCGTTTCGACGAGATCGACGTGCTCGTCACCGACCGGGCGCCCGGGGGCGAGCTGGCGCGGGCCCTCGCCGAGGCGGATGTGGAGGTGTGGACGCCGTGATCGTGACGCTGACGATGAATCCGTCGCTCGATCGCACGGTGGTGCTGGGGGAGCCGCTGCGGCCGAGCGAGGTGCAGCGGGCGGAGGCGGCGCGCGAGGACGCGGGCGGCAAGGGCATGAACGTGGCGCGGATCGTCGCCGCCGCCGGGCGGGACGTCACGGCCGTGCTGCCGCTGGCCGGCGACGATCCGTACCGCGCGCTCGCCGAGACCGCCGCGCCCCCGTCGCTGCGGCTGCGCACCGTGCCGATCGACGCCCGTGTGCGCGCGAACCTCACCCTCACGGACCCCGAGGGCGAGACCACCAAGATCAACCTGCCGGGGCCGGTGCTCGACGAGGCCCGCGCGGATGCCCTGATCGACGCCGTCGTGGAGGCGGCCGACGGTGCCGCCTGGCTGGCGCTGTGCGGCTCGCTGCCTCCCGGCGTGCCCGCCGACTTCTACGTCGACGTGGTCAGGGCGGTGCGCGAGCGCACGGAGCGCCCGCCGCGCATCGCGGTCGACGCGTCGGGCGCGCCGCTGGCGTACGTCGTCGCCCACGCGGCCGTCGACCTGATCAAGCCGAACGAGGACGAGCTGGCCGGGCTGGTGTACGCCCTGGGCGACGCGCGCGGCGAGCTCGGGCCGCGGGAGGGCGCGCAGGTCTATCCGGGGCTGCGCAGCCGGTTCTCGGCCGATCCCGCCGCCGCGGCGGTGGAGCTCGCCGCCCCCGTCGTGCCCGCGCTCGTGCGGTCCGCGCTGATCACGCTCGGCGGCGACGGTGCCGTGCTGATCGACGCCCACGGCGCGTGGGCCGGGCAGCCGCCGCGCACCGAGGTGCGCAGCACGGTGGGCGCCGGCGACAGCGCGCTCGCCGGCTACCTGCTCGCCGATCTGGCGGGGGACGACGCCGCGGGGCGGCTGCGCTCCGCGATCCGGCACGGGTCCGCCACCGCGGCGCTGCCCGGCACGCAGCTCGCCACGCCCGCCGATCTGCCGACGGGGGAGATCCCCGTGCGTCCGGTCGGCTGATCCGGCACCGACATCACCTGCGCGGCACCGCCGCCGCACCCATTCGAGGAGGAGATCGTGTCCACCATCACCCCGCAGCTCGTCAGTCTCGACGAGGATCTCGGGTCCGACAAGCAGAGCGTGCTGCGCGCGCTGTCCGCGCGCTTCGTCGCGCAGGGCCGCGCCACCGACGCCGAGGCCCTGTTCGCCGCCGCGTGGAAGCGCGAGGAGCAGGACGCCACGGGCCTGCCGGGCGGCATCGCCATCCCGCACGCGAAGAGCGCGGTCGTGACCGAGGCGTCGCTCGCGTTCGCGCGGCTGAAGCCCGGCGTGGACTTCGGCGCCGAGGACGAGCCGAGCGACATCGTGTTCATGATCGCGGCGCCCGACACGGCCGCCGAGGAGCATCTGGCCGTGCTCTCGCACCTGGCCCGCAACCTGATGGACGAGGACTTCCTGGCCGCGCTGCGGGCCGCGGGCGACGCGGACGAGGTGGTCGGGATCGTGCGCCGGGCCATCGGCGAGGAGGCGGGCGAGACCGCCGCTCCCGATGCCGCTCCCGATGCCGCTTCCGAGCCGGCGACGCCGGCCGAGGCGCCCGCGGAGGCGGCGCGGGCCGACGGCCTCCTCGTCGAGGGGCGGCCGGCGCGCATCGTCGCCGTCACGGCGTGCGCCACGGGCATCGCGCACACGTACATGGCGGCCGACGCCCTCACCGCGGCCGCGAGGAAGGCCGGCGTCGATTTCCACGTAGAGCCGCAGGGATCGAGCGGCTACGCGGCCATCGACCCTGCGGTGATCGCGGCCGCCGACGCCGTCGTCTTCGCGGTCGACGTCGACGTGCGCGAGCCGCAGCGCTTCGCAGGCAAACCCGTCGTGCGCCGCCCGGTCAAGGCGGGCATCGAGCACCCGGCCGAGCTGCTGGCCCAGGCTGCGCGGGCGGCGGCCGACCCCGCGGCCGAGCGCGTGCCCGGCACGGCCGGCGCGGCGGACGCGGGGGAGGGGCAGCGCCCGGCCGAGTCGCTCGGCGCCCGCATCACGCGCGTGCTGCTGACCGGCGTGTCGTACATGATCCCGTTCGTCGCGGGCGGCGGCCTGCTGATGGCGCTCGGCTTCCTGCTGGGCGGCTACCGGATCAACGAGGTCGCGAACACGATCGCGGTCGAGAACGCGCTGTGGCACCTGCCGGAGGGCGGCCTGCTGCAGTACCTCGGGGCCGTGGCGTTCGCGATCGGCAACATCTCGATGAGCTTCCTCGTACCGGCGCTCGCCGGCTACATCGCCTACGCGCTGGCCGACCGCCCCGGCATCGCGCCCGGCTTCGTCGCCGGTTCGGTGGCGGTGCTGACGAGCGCCGGCTTCATCGGAGGCATCGTGGGAGGCGTGCTCGCGGGACTCGCGGCGATGTGGCTCGGCTCGCTGTCGGTGCCGCGCTGGCTGCGCGGGCTCATGCCGGTGGTGATCATCCCGCTGCTGGGATCGGTCTTCGCGAGCGGCCTGCTGATCCTCTTCCTCGCCGCGCCGATCGCGGCCCTGATGGGCACCCTCACCGACGGCCTCAACGCGCTGGCCGCGTCGGGCCTGCTGCCGCTCGTCGGCGTGATCCTGGGCCTCATGATGTGCTTCGACCTGGGCGGCCCGATCAACAAGGTCGCGTACGCGTTCGCCGTCGCGAGCCTGGGCGACGCGTCGGGCGCCAACCCCGTGCCGTACTACATCATGGCGGCCGTGATGGCGGCGGGCATGGTTCCGCCGCTCATGATGGCGTTCGCCTCCACGGTGCTCGACCGCGGCGGGTTCAGCGCCCCCGAGCGCGAGAACGGCAAGGCGGCGTGGCTGCTCGGCCTGTCGTTCATCTCGGAGGGCGCGATCCCGTTCGCCGCGGCCGACCCGCTGCGCGTGATCCCCGCCTCGATGCTGGGCGGCGCCGTGACGGGCTTCCTCAGCACCCTGCTGCTCGTCGGCTCGCGCGCCCCGCACGGCGGCGTGTTCGTGTTCTTCGCGATCGACCCGCTGTGGGGGTTCGCGATCGCCCTGCTCGCGGGAGTGCTCGTCGGCGGCTTCGCGGTCGTCGCGCTCAAGCGCTACGCGCGCCGGCGGCAGCCCGCGGCCGTGGCGAGCTGACCCGGCACGACGACAGCGGCCCCGCCCTCGATGAGGACGGGGCCGCTTCGGCGTCCGCTGCTGCGGGATCGTCGCGATCCGGCGGGATCAGCGACCCGACTTGTAGTTGGGGGCCTCGACGACGATCTGCACGTCGTGCGGGTGCGACTCCTTGAGGCCCGCGGGCGTGATGCGCACGAACTTGCCGCGCGCCTTCAGCTCGTCGATCGTGCGCGCGCCCACGTAGAACATCGACTGCCGCAGGCCGCCGACCAGCTGGTACGCGACGGCCGAGACGGGGCCGCGATAGGGCACCTGGCCCTCGATGCCCTCGGGGATGAGCTTGTCGTCGCTGGGCACGTCGGCCTGGAAGTAGCGGTCCTTCGAGTACGACGTCTTCTTGCCGCGCGTCTGCATCGCGCCGAGCGATCCCATGCCGCGGTACTGCTTGAACTGCTTGCCGTTCTGGAACACGAGCTCGCCGGGCGACTCGTCGGTCCCGGCCAGCAGCGAGCCCAGCATCACGGTGTCGGCGCCGGCCACGAGGGCCTTGGCGATGTCGCCCGAGTACTGCAGACCGCCGTCCGCGATCACGGGCACGCCGGCGGGGCGCGCGGCCAGCGACGTCTCGTACACGGCGGTGATCTGCGGCACGCCCACGCCCGCGACGACGCGCGTCGTGCAGATCGAGCCGGGGCCCACGCCCACCTTGACGGCGTCCACGCCCGCATCCACGAGCGCCTGGGCGCCCTCGCGCGTGGCGACGTTGCCGCCGATCACGTCGATGTGCGCGAAGCTCGGGTCGGCCTTCAGGCGTGTGACGATGTCGATCACGCCCTGCGACTGGCCGTTGGCGGTGTCGACGACGATGACGTCGACACCCGCGTCGCGCAGCGCCTCGGCGCGCTCCCACGCGTCGCCGAAGAAGCCGATGCCCGCGCCCACGCGCAGGCGGCCCTGGTCGTCCTTGGTGGCCAGCGGGTACTTCTCGCTCTTGTCGAAGTCCTTGATGGTGATCAGGCCCGCGAGCGTGCCGTCCTCGGCGACGAGCGGCAGCTTCTCGACGCGGTGCTTGGCGAACAGCGCCACGACCTCCTCGGAGCTGATGCCGACGTGGCCCGTGACGAGGCCCTCGCTCGTCATGACGTCCTTCACGAGCGTGGTGGGGCGCTCGAAGTCCGAGACGAAGCGCATGTCGCGGTTGGTGACGATGCCGACGAGCTTGCCGGCCTCGTCCACGACGGGCAGGCCCGAGACGCGGTACTTCGCGCAGAGGGCGTTCACGTGCTCGATCGTCGCGTCGGGCGTGGTCGTGATCGGGTCGGTGATCATGCCCGACTCGCTGCGCTTGACGCGGTCGACGGCGGCCGCCTGGTCCTCGATCGACATGTTGCGGTGCAGGATGCCCATGCCGCCCTGGCGCGCGAGCGCGATGGCCATGCGCGACTCGGTGACCGTGTCCATGGCCGCCGACAGCAGCGGCAGATTCACCCGGATGCGCTTGGTGAGCTGCGACGAGGTGTCGGCCTCGCTCGGGATGACGTCGGTGTGCCCCGGCAGGAGCAGCACGTCGTCGTACGTCAGTCCGACGAAGCCGAAGGGGTCGTGGTCGGTCATGCGAAGCCTCTCCTGCGCGATGCGGGATCGGGGCCATCCCGCTGTAGAGAGTCTAAGGCGCGCGATGCTGCGGATATTCCGTCACCGTTCGTCATCGTGCCTGCGCTGGAAACACCGCCGTCATATTAGGGTTCTACCGTCGGACAGCGGCGTCCGGCAGACATCCCGAGCGGGCGCTGGTGCCGGACCCGGAGGATCCATGAATTCCACGACCGTCCCCGCGCGGGGCAGGCGCTTCGGTGCCCTCGTCGCGCTGGCCACGATGCTGGCCGCCTTCCTGGCGCTGCTGCTGGCTCCCGAGCCGGCGCACGCCGCCGACGGCGACCCCTACACCGTGAGCGGCAACGTGCAGCTCGACGGCGAGCCGCTGGAGGGCGTCGAGCTGACGGTCGACGGCCCCGGCGGTGAGCAGGAGGTCGAGACCGACGCGGAGGGCCGCTGGTCGGTGAAGGTGCCGGAGCGGGGCGCCGAGTACACCGTGACCCTCGACGAGTCGACGCTCCCCGAGGGGATCGCGGTGCTCGAGGACGCGGACGGCGACGGCGAGAACAACGTCACGACCTCGGAGATGGGCCAGGGCGGCCGCCTCACGATGAACTTCTTCATCGGCGAGGGCGAGCGCAACACGACGAGCTTCGTCGACCAGCTCGTGCAGCGGCTCTTCATCGGCCTCAACTTCGGTCTCATGCTGGGGCTCGCGGCGGTCGGGCTCTCGCTCGTGTTCGGCACGACGGGCATCTCGAACTTCGCCCACGCCGAGATGGTCACCTTCGGCGCGGTCGCCGCACTGGCCCTCGTCGGGCCGGCGTCGCTCGCGCTGCCGATCTGGGTGGGCATCCCCATCGCGATCGTCCTCAGTGCGCTGCTCGGGTTCGTCCTCGACCTGGCCATCTGGCGTCCGCTGCGGCGCAGGGGCACCGGCGTCGTGCAGCTGATGATCCTGTCGATCGGTCTCTCGCTGGCCCTGCGCTACGTGTTCCAGTACTTCATCGGCGGCGGCACGCAGCAGCTGCCGCCCATGGTGCCCGCGGTGTCGATCCCGCTGTTCGGGGCGATCACGACGACGCTGAACGACCTCGTCTCGATGGCGATCTCGATCGTCGTGATCGTCGCGTTCGCGCTCTGGCTCACCCGCAGCCGGCTGGGCAAGGCCACGCGGGCGATCAGCGACAACCCGTCGCTCGCGGCTGCCTCGGGCATCGACGTCGACCACGTCGTGCGCGTGGTCTGGATCATCGCCGGTGCGCTGGCCGGCCTCGCCGGCATCCTGTACGCCTACTACCGGCCCGGCATCCGCTGGGACATGGGCGCGCAGGTGCTGCTGCTCGTGTTCGCGGCCGTCACCCTCGGCGGTCTCGGCACGGCCTTCGGCGCGCTCGTCGGCGCGCTCATCATCGGCATGCTCGTCGAGGTCTCGAGCCTGTTCATCCCGGCCGACCTGCGGTACGCGGGCGCGCTGGTGGTCCTCATCATCATCCTTCTGGTCCGGCCGCAGGGCATCCTCGGCCGCCGCGAGCGAATCGGATAGGCGCGGCTCATGAACTGGTTGCAGATCTTCGACAACACGCTCTCCTCGATCCTGAGCCCCGCGACGATGGGCTACGCCCTCGCCGCGCTGGGCCTGGCGATGCACTTCGGATACGGCGGGCTCCTCAACATGGGCGTGGCGGGCTTCATGGCCCTCGGCGCCTACGGGTACGCGATCTCGATCCTCACCTTCGGCTTCCCCTGGTGGCTCGCCGCGCTCGTGGGGCTCGCGGCGGCGGCCGTGTTCGCGCTCATCCTGGGCATCCCGACGCTGCGCCTGCGCGGCGACTACCTGGCCATCGCCACGATCGCGGCGGCCGAGGTGCTGCGCCTGCTGTTCCTCACCACGCAGTTCGAGGACGTCACGGGATCGGCCGACGGCCTGGCCGGCTACCACGGCAGCTTCCGCGAGTCGAACCCCATCCCCGAGGGCACGTACGGCTTCGGGCCGTGGACCTACAACGAGACCGGCTGGTGGGTGCGCATCATGGGCCTGCTCACGCTGGCGTTCGCGGTGCTCGTCGTGTGGATGCTCACCCGCAGTCCCTGGGGCCGGGTCATGAAGGGCATCCGCGAGGACGAGGAGGCGATCCGTTCCCTCGGCAAGAACGTGTTCTCGTACAAGATGCAGTCGCTCGTGCTCGGCGGCGTGATCATGGCGGCCGGCGGCGTCGTCTACGCGCTGCCGGCGGCGGTCGCCCCCGGCGTGTACGTGACGTCGCTGACGTTCTTCGTGTGGACCGCGCTGCTGCTCGGCGGCGCCGCCACCGTGTTCGGCCCCGTGCTCGGCTCGCTCATCTTCTGGGTCATCCAGACGTTCCTCGCCAACTTCCTGCCCGCCCTCGTCGACGCCGGCGTGCTGCCGTTCATGTCGTCCACCCAGGCGGGCACGCTGCGGTTCATCCTCGTGGGGGTGGCGCTCATGCTGCTGGTGATCTTCATGCCGCAGGGCATCCTCGGCGACAAGAAGGAGCTGACCTTTGTCCGTTGACAGCACGCCGGGCGAGAACAGCCCGCAGGAGCCGCGGCCGGCGACGGCCCCCGCGCAGCGGCCGAAGACGACGAACCTGCACATCGGCGAGGTCGCGCCCGGCGTGAGGAAGACCGATCCGATCATCGTCGCCGACGGCGTGACGCGCACCTTCGGCGGCCTCACCGCCGTCGACGTGGAGCACCTCGAGATCCCGCGCGGCGTCATCACGGCGCTGATCGGGCCCAACGGCGCCGGCAAGACGACGCTGTTCAACCTGCTCACGGGCTTCGACCGGCCGAACTCGGGCACGTGGTCGTTCGACGGGCGCAACCTCGCCAGGGTGCCGGCGCACAAGGTGGCGCGCATGGGCCTGGTGCGCACGTTCCAGCTCACGAAGGCGCTCGGCCGCCTGAGCGTGATGGACAACATGAAGCTCGGCGCCACGGGTCAGGCGGGCGAGCGCTTCTGGCACAGCCTGATCCCGGCGCTGTGGCGCTCGCAGGACGCGGCGATCGAGCGGCGGGCCGAGGAGCTCCTCGTCAAGTTCAAGCTCGACGCGAAGCGCGACGACCTGGCCGCCGGCCTGTCGGGCGGGCAGAAGAAGCTGCTCGAGATGGCGCGCGCCCTCATGACCGACCCCACGCTCGTCATGCTCGACGAGCCCATGGCGGGCGTGAACCCGGCCCTCACCCAGTCGCTGCTCGACCACATCCTCGACCTCAAGGAGGAGGGGATGACGGTGCTGTTCGTCGAGCACGACATGCACATGGTCCGCCACATCGCCGACTGGGTGATCGTGATGGCCGAGGGCAAGGTCGTGGCCGAGGGCGCCCCCGACGAGGTCATGAAGAACCCCGCCGTGGTCGACGCCTACCTCGGCGCCCACCAGGAGCTGGACCTGGGGGTCGTCACCGGGCGCATCCCCGTCGTGGAGGCCGATCCGACGACGGATGCGGAGGCCTCCGCGCACGTCACGGTCGCGGAGATCGAGGCCGAGGCCGAGAAGGAGGACGAGAAGTGACCGCGGAGCAGACCCCCGTCGTGCTGGTCGACGACGTGCACGCGGGCTACCTGCCCGGCGTGAACATCCTCAACGGCGCGACGCTCACGGCCCACCAGGGCGAGCTGATCGGGATCATCGGACCGAACGGCGCCGGCAAGTCCACGCTGCTGAAGGCGATCTTCGGCCAGGTGAAGATCCGCGGCGGCCGCGTCATGCTCGCGGGAGAGGACATCACGGGGCTGAAGGCCGACAAGCTCGTCGCGAAGGGCGTGGGCTTCATCCCGCAGACGAACAACGTCTTCCCCTCGCTCAGCATCGCCGAGAACCTGCAGATGGGCGCCTACCAGAAGCCGAAGATGTTCGACGAGCGCGTCGACTTCGTCATGAGCATCTTCCCCGACCTCGCGAAGGGCGCCGGGCTGAAGAAGCGGGCCTCGGGCCTGTCCGGCGGCGAGCGGCAGATGGTGGCCATGGGCCGCGCGCTCATGATGGATCCGAAGGTGCTGCTGCTCGACGAGCCCTCCGCCGGCCTCTCGCCGGTCCGGCAGGACGAGGCGTTCATCCGCGTCTCGGAGATCAACAAGGCCGGCGTGACGTGCATCATGGTGGAGCAGAACGCGCGTCGCTGCCTGCAGATCTGCGACCGCGGCTACGTGCTCGACCAGGGCCGCGACGCCTACACCGGCACCGGCCGCGACCTGCTCAGCGACCCGAAGGTCACAGAGCTGTACCTCGGCACCCTCGGCGCCTGAGCCCGCGCTTCCGGGCGGGCGCGGAACGGCGGCGGGTAGGCTGAGCGGGTGAGCATGGAGATCGAGCTGGGCCGCGCCAAGCGCGCTCGTCGGGCGTACTCGTTCGACGACATCGCCGTGGTGCCGTCGCGGCGCACGCGCAACCCCGAGGACGTGTCGACCGCGTGGGCGATCGACGCCTTCCAGTTCGACATCCCGGTGCTCGGCGCCCCGATGGACTCCGTCGTGAGCCCGCGCACCGCGATCATGCTCGGCCAGCTCGGCGCGCTCGGCGTGCTCGACCTCGAGGGGCTGTGGACCCGGTACGAGGATCCGCAGCCGCTGCTCGACGAGATCGCCTCGCTGCCGGATCAGGTGGCCACCAGCCGCATGCAGCAGATGTACGCCGAGCCGATCAAGCCCGAGCTCGTGCGCGCCCGCCTCGAGGAGATCCGCGCGGCCGGCGTGACGGTGGCCGGCTCGCTCACGCCGCAGCGCACGCAGGAGCTGTACGAGACCGTCGTCGCCGCCGGCGTGGACCTCTTCGTCATCCGCGGCACGACCGTCTCGGCCGAGCACGTCTCTAGCGTGGCCGAGCCGCTGAACCTCAAGAAGTTCATCTACGACCTCGACGTGCCGGTCATCGTCGGCGGGGCGAGCACGTACACGGCGGCGCTGCACCTCATGCGCACGGGCGCGGCGGGCGTGCTCGTCGGCTTCGGCGGGGGAGCGGCGTCGACGACCCGCGCGACCCTCGGCATCCACGCGCCCATGGCGACGGCCGTCGCCGACGTCGCCGGCGCGCGCCGCGACTACCTCGACGAGTCGGGCGGGCGCTACGTGCACGTCATCGCCGACGGCGGCGTCGGCACCTCCGGCGACATCGTCAAGGCGCTCGCGATGGGCGCCGACGCGGTCATGCTCGGCGTGGCGCTGGCCCGCGCCACCGATGCGCCCGGCCAGGGCTACCACTGGGGCCCCGAGGCGCACCACCCGAAGCTGCCGCGCGGCCGCCGGGTGCGCGTGGAGCGCATCGCGGCCCTCGAGGAGATCCTGTACGGTCCGGCGCCCGTGGCCGACGGCACCACCAACCTGATCGGCGCGCTGCGCAAGTCCATGGCGACGACGGGGTACTCCGACCTCAAGGAGTTCCAGCGCGTCGACGTGGTCGTCGCGCCGTATTGATGCGGATGACAGACCCGTCGCTGGAGCCGTCGCCGGAGTCGCCGGAGGCTCTGGACTTCCCGCCGACGCTGCGTGAGGTCATGCTGCGGCCCCGCTGGCTCGCGATGCTCGCGCTGTGCCTGGTGGTCGCGGGCGTGTTCGCGTGGCTCGGGCAGTGGCAGCTCTCGAGCGCGATCGACACTGATCCGCCCGAGCCCGGCGCCACGGAGGAGGTCCTCCCGATCGACGACGTCGTCCGGCCGGGCGCGTACCTCGAGGAGCCTCTCGTCGGCCAGCGCGTGGCGGTCGCCGGCGCGTGGGATCCGGATGACTTCCTCCTCGTGTCGTCGCGCTTCAACGACGACGTCGAGGGGTACTGGGTCACCGGCCGCCTGCAGCTCGAGGACGGCTCGTCGCTCGCGGTCGCGATCGGCTGGACCGCCTCGCGCGAGCGTGCCGAGGACGCGGCCGGCGAGCTGGCCGCCCTCGCCGACGCGGGCGAGACCGTCGAGCTGACAGGCCGGATCATCTCCGACGAGGGTCCCGCGGTCGCCACGGGCGACGATCCGTACGAGATGACGCGAATGTCGCCGGCCGCGCTGCTGGGGCAGTGGGGCGAGGTGACGGGCGATGTGTACCGCCCGTACCTGACCTCGGCGGATCCGACCGGTGGCATCGGCGACGCGGGGCTCGAGGCGATCTCGTCGCCGGCGCCGGAGCTGGGCAGCCCGATCAACTGGCTCAACATCTTCTACGCGATCGAGTGGGCCGTGTTCGCGGGCTTCGCGTTCTACCTCTGGTACCGCCTCGCGCGCGACGCGTGGGAGCGCGAGCTCGAGCAGATCGAGGGCGTCGACCCCGACGCGCTCGACGACGAGGACGATCTCTAGCGGCGCCGCTTGTGCCGCCGCTCCGGCGCCGATCGGCGGGCGGCGGAGGCCCAGGCTCGCCCGCCTAGAATGGGTGCATGGCGCAACCCCGGCTCGCTTCGTTCCCCAAAATCCGAGGCGCGCTGCGGTTCTATCAGATCTGCTCGGTGATCACCGGCATCGGCCTGCTGCTGCTCGTCGCCGAGATGATCCTGAAGTACACGCCCCTGCACGTGGAGCTCTTCCTGGGCGGATCAGGCGGCTTCCTCTGGTTCGCCGAGGTACTGCCCAGCGCCGACTGCCTCTGGTACTCGCAGTTCGCGATGGGCGCCGGCGGCTGCGACATCGTCTCCACGGGCGACGGCATCAACCTGTCGCTCGGGATCCTGATCGTGCACGGCTGGTTCTACGTCGTGTACCTGTTCGCCTGCTTCCGCTTGTGGAGCCTGATGCGCTGGGGCTTCGGCCGCTTCCTCATGCTCGCCGGCGGCGGCGTCGTGCCGTTCCTGTCGTTCGTGATGGAGGGCATCGTCGCCCGTGACGTGAAGCGCTACCTCGCCGAGCGCGAGCAGCGTGCTGCCGAGAAGCGCGCGGCCAAGGCCGCCGCGACCGAGGGCGCCACGGCGTCCGCAACCCCCGAGGAGGCCGGCCGATGAGCGCCGACACCGCCCAGCGACCGGTCCTGGTCGTCGACTTCGGCGCGCAGTACGCGCAGCTGATCGCACGCCGCGTGCGCGAGGCCGGCGTCTTCAGCGAGCTCGTGCCGCACACGATCACGCGGGCGGAGGTCGAGGCGAGGAACCCCGTCGCCCTGATCCTCTCCGGCGGGCCGTCGTCGGTCTACGCCGAGGGGGCGCCGAGCTTCGACGCCTCGATCTTCGACCTCGGCATCCCGACCCTCGGCATCTGCTACGGCTTCCAGGTGATGGCGCAGGCCCTCGGCGGCGAGGTCGCCAACACCGGGTTGCGCGAGTACGGCGCGACCGACGCGACCCTCGTCGGCGACGGCGGCGTGCTGCTGGGCGGGCAGCCGGCCGCGCAGAACGTGTGGATGAGCCACGGCGACCAGGTGCGTCAGGCGCCCGAGGGCTTCGAGGTGCTCGCCTCGACCGCCGCGACGCCCGTGGCCGCCTTCGGCAACGCGGACGCCTGCCTCTACGGCGTGCAGTGGCACCCCGAGGTGAAGCACTCCGACTTCGGCCAGAAGGTCATCGAGAACTTCCTGCACAAGGCCGCGGGCCTGCCCGCCGACTGGAACAGCGGCAACGTCATCGAGGAGCAGGTGGCGCGCATCCGCGAGCAGGTCGGATCCGCCCGCGTCATCTCGGCGCTCTCGGGCGGCGTGGACTCCGCGGTCTCGACCGCGCTCGTGCACCGCGCCGTCGGCGACCAGCTCACCGCCGTGTTCGTCGACCACGGGCTGCTGCGCAAGGGCGAGCGCGAGCAGGTGGAGAAGGACTACGTCGAGTCCACGGGCGTGCGGCTCATCACGGTCGACGCCGCCGACACGTTCCTCGGCCACCTCGCGGGCGTGACGGATCCGGAGGAGAAGCGCAAGATCATCGGGCGCGAGTTCATCCGCGCGTTCGAGCAGGTGCAGCGCGACCTCGTGGCCGAGGCGAAGGCCGAGGGCGAGCCGATCCGGTTCCTCGTGCAGGGCACGCTCTACCCGGATGTCGTCGAGTCGGGCGGCGGTGCCGGCACGGCCAACATCAAGAGCCACCACAACGTGGGCGGGCTGCCCGAGGACCTCGACTTCGAGCTCATCGAGCCGCTGCGCACGCTGTTCAAGGACGAGGTCCGGGCGATCGGCCGCGAGCTGGGCATCCCCGAGGCGATCGTCGGCCGCCAGCCGTTCCCCGGCCCGGGCCTGGGCATCCGGATCATCGGCGAGGTCACGCGCGAGCGTCTCGAGATCCTGCGCGAGGCCGACGCCATCGCCCGCGAGGAGCTGACGAAGGCGGGCCTCGACGGCGAGATCTGGCAGTGCCCCGTCGTGCTGCTCGCCGACGTGCGCAGCGTGGGCGTGCAGGGCGATGGCCGCACCTACGGCCATCCGATCGTGCTGCGTCCGGTGTCGAGCGAGGACGCCATGACGGCCGACTGGACGCGCCTGCCGTACGACGTGCTCTCGAAGATCTCCAACCGCATCACGAACGAGGTGAGCGAGGTCAACCGCGTCGTGCTCGACGTGACCTCCAAGCCCCCGGGGACCATCGAGTGGGAGTGACCCTCCCGCGTGGCTGACTCGGCGAGACAGCTACTGTGCGCCGAGACAGCGGCGTGACGACGCTGTCTCGGCGCGGGAAAGCTGTCTCGCGGGAGAGGATGGGGGCGTGAACGATCTCGTGCCGCCGGCCGTGTACCTGCTCGTGGCCGGGCGGGTGGATCCGCGGCTCGACGCCGGGTTCGCCGTCGCCGTGATGCGGCGGGCGCGCGACCTGCGGCGGGCCGGCGGGGAGTCGCTCGTGCTCACGGTCAACGTCGCGACGCGGGACGAGAACGACCGGATCCGGGACGAGTGGGCGCGGCGGGGCCTCATCGACGACGGCCGCGCGTTCCGCAATGTGTACGACGACCTGCGCGCCGACCGGTCCTGGCTGCTCGGGGCCGCGCGGCCGCTGCCGGCACCGGAGTCCGGTTTCGCCGAGAATCTCGTGCGCGACGACGCGGGCGCGCCGCTGGTGGGGCTGCCGGTCGTGACGGGCGACCCCGCCTGGATGCGCAGCGACGCCGCCGTCACCGTGTACGACGATGCGGGGGAGCCCGCCGGCTGGCTGCCGGGCTTCGGCGCGCTGTACCGGGTGTGGCTCAACCGGATGGCGCGCGAGGCGGCGACCGCGACCGGCCTCGTGCCCGTGGTCGTGTGCGAGGCGCGACAGATCGGCGAGGTGCTCGTCGCCGACGCCGCCCCGGCGCTCGACGCCGACCTGCGGATCGTGCACGAGACGCACGCCAACCACACCCTGCCCCCGCACACCTGGGACGCGCCGATGGCCGACGCCTGGGCGAGCTGGCTCGGCACCGCCCACCGATACGACGCCGTCACGTGGCTGACGCCCAGCCAGCGCGCCGACGTGGAGCGGCGCTTCGGGCCGGACGTCGCCCGCTCGTTCGTGGCGCCGCATCCCGCGCCGCCGGTCACGCGCTCGGACGAGCCGCGCGAGCCCGGCCGCGTGGCGATGCTCAACTCGCTGTCGCCGCGCAAGCGCGTCGACCACGCGCTGCGCGCGCTCGCCCTCGTCCGCGCGGACGTGCCGCACGCGCACCTGCACGTGCACGGCGACGGGCCCGAGCGCGAGATGCTGGAGGCGCTCGCGGCGGAGCTCGGCATCGCCGACGCCGTGACGTGGCACGGCTACGACCCCGACCCGCTGCCGGCGCTCGGCCGCGCGCAGGCGCTGCTGCTCACGAGCACGAACGAGGCGCAGGGCCTCGTCGTCGTCGAGGCCCTCGCGCACGGCGTGCCGGTGGTCGCCTACGACATTCCGTACGGCCCGCGCGACATGCTCGCCCACGGCGGCGGCACGGTCGTGCCGGACGGCGACATCCCCGCGCTCGCCGGTGCCCTCCGCGCGATCCTCACGGCGCCGGACCGCGCCGCCCTCGAGGAGGAGGCCTACGCCTCGGCCGCGGCGCAGGGCTTCGAGCCGTCGCTGCGGGCGTTCGGCGACGCCGTGCGCGCCGCGCTGTCGGGCCCGCCGCGGCGCTGAGCGGGATCCGCCGTTCTGCCGTGAGCGGAACGGGCTGTGCGGGCCGCGCGGCGCCGCCTACCGTGTGGACATGGCCGAGCCGATCCCGTTCCCCGCTCCCGACGCCCGCCGCGCCCCGCGGATCGATCCGCTGTGGCGCCATCTGGTGGGGGAGCAGCTGCGCCGCCGACGCCATGAGCGCGGCGAGACGCTCGCCGACGTCGCCGCGCGGGCAGGCGTCTCGGTGCAGTACCTGTCGGAGGTCGAGCGCGGGCTCAAGGAGCCCTCGAGGTGCAGCAGCTGCGCGATGAGCGCGTTGGCCACGCCGGCGTCGATGCCCGTGCCGAGGTAGACGACCCGCTCGCTCAGCAGGTGCGAGTAGACGTCCATGATCCGCTCGCCGCGGGCGTCCCGCGTGATCACGTTGGGGATCGTGTAGCCGCTCATCGGGCGCCCTCCTCGTCGTTGGCGCCGAGATCCGCCCCGAGCCCGAGGGGCCGCCGCCGGCGCGGCATGATGTCGTCGAAGTCGCTCACGATCGCGTCGATGAAGCCGTACTCGAGCGCCTCCTGCGCCGAGTACCAGTGGTCGTGCAGCGAGTCCTCGAACACGCGCTCCACCGGCTGCCCCGTGTCCTCCGCGATCAGGCCCAGCACGGTGTCGCGCATCTGGCGCAGGTCCTCGGCCTGCACCTCCACGTCCACGGCGGTGCCGCCGATGCCCGCCGAGCCCTGGTGCAGCAGCACCTTGGCGTGCGGCAGCGCGCGCCGCTTGCCCCTCGCGCCCGCCGAGAGCAGGAACTGCCCCGCGCTGTAGGCCATGCCCAGGTCGAGCGTCGCCACGTCGCACGGCACGAGCCGCATGATGTCGCGGATCGCGAGCATCGACGGCACGGAGCCGCCGGGGGAGTGGATCCACAGGGCGATGTCGCCGGCCGGGTCCTCGGCCGCCAGCGCCAGCAGCTGCGTGGCGAGCAGGGTGCCGTTGTCGTCGTCGAGCGGACCGTCGAGCACGAGCACGCGGTGGTGATAGAGCTCGCGCCGGGCGTCTGCGGTGAACCGGGGGACGGTGCTGTCTTCTGCCATGTGCCCAGCGTGCGCCGCCCGCGCCGGCCGCGTGCGGGAATCCGCCCCGGGCGGATCAGCCCTCGGCGGATCCCGGAGACGACGCCCGGAGACGACGAAGGCCGCCCCCGAGGGGACGGCCTTCGCGGAGAGCGGCGACTCAGTCGCTGCCGCGCAGGATCGCGATGATGCGCAGGATCTCGATGTACAGCCACACGACGGTGACCATGATGCCGAAGGCGCCCATCCAGCCGTACTTGCGGGGGGCGCCGTTGCGCACGCCCTGCTGGATCATGTCGAAGTCCAGCACGAGCGAGTACGCCGCCATGAAGACGACGAGGATGCCGATGATGAGGCCGAGCGGGATGCCCATGAACTCAGCCGAGCGCAGGCCCCACGGGTCGGTGTTCACGCCGGTCCACATCAGCACGACGTTGAGCAGCGAGAAGACGAGGTAGCCGATCATCGCGATCATGAAGATCTTCGTCGCCTTCGCCGACGCGCGGATGCGGCCGCTGGCGAAGAGCGCCAGGGTCACACCGATCACGGAGACGGTGGCGAGCGTCGCCTGGAAGACGATGCCCGGCCAGATGGCTTCGAAGAACGTCGAGATGCCGCCGACGAAGAGGCCCTCGAACGCGGCGTACGCGAAGATGAGCGGGGCGCTGGGCTGCTTCTTGAACGAGTTGACGAGTCCGAGCACGAAGCCGCCGAGCGCGCCCACGATCCACGGCACGAAGCTCACGGCGCCGACGGCCTGCGGGTTGAGGCTGCCGCCGAGCGTCCACACCCAGCCGATGGCGGCGAACACGAGCATCGCGCCGAAGAGCACGACCGTCTTGATGACGGTGTCCTCGACGGTCATGCGTCCGGTCTCGAGCGAGCCGGCGGTGGGGGAGGCGTACGCGCCCTCCATACGGGCCTGGGCGGCGGCGTCCACGCCCATGTGCGAGAACTGCCCGGCCTGCACGGCGCCGGCGTTCGGCTGCTGCTGCGCCACGGGCGGCTGCAGGGGCGTTCCGTAACCGCCCTGCCGCGACTGCGGCGCCTGGAAGACGGGGTTGTTGAATCCGGGGCTGGCCATGATCGGTCACACTCCAAGGTCTCGTTCGGCGCCGGCCGCGGCGCCCTCCTTCCACAGTAATGGCGATCCCTATGGCGCGCCTGGGGCTTCGGGGATTTCGCCCACGGCGCAACGGGCTTCGGGGGTTTTCCCCACCGCGCGCTTCTCCGCGGCGCCCGCGCGCGGAAGCGCCCGGATTAGCCTGGGGACCATGTCGCCTCGTCCGCCGCTCGTCGTCGCGCACCGCGGCGCGTCCGGCTACCGGCCCGAGCACTCGCCGTCGGCGTACGAGCTGGCGTTCGAGATGGGCTGCGACGCCGTCGAGCCCGACGTCGTCGCCACGCGCGACGGCGTGCTCGTGGTGCGGCACGAGAACGAGATCTCGGGCACCACCGACGTGGCGGACCGCCCCGAGTTCGCGGATCGCCGCACCACGAAGACGGTGGACGGCGCGCGGCTGACGGGCTGGTTCACCGAGGACTTCACGTGGGAGGAGCTGGCGGCGCTGCGGTGCCGGGAGCGCATCCCGCAGCTGCGCCCCGCGAGCGCGAGCTTCGACGACACGCAGCCGATGCTGCGCCTCACCGACCTGCTCGAGCTGACCGCCCGCGCCTCGCTCGCGCACGGCCGGGAGATCGCGGTCGTGCTCGAGGTGAAGCACGCCACGTACTTCGCCTCCGTCGGGCTCGACCTCGTGCCGCTCATCCTCCGCGACCTGCGCGCCGCGGGCTGGGACGACGGGCGCCGGCCGCTCGTGGTGGAGTCGTTCGAATCCACGGTGCTCACGCGCCTGCGCGAGGCCGGGCTCACGGCGTCGTTCGTCTACCTGCTCGAGGCGAAGGGCAGCCCGGCCGACCTCGTCGCGGCGCACGGCGCGGACGCGCCGACGTACGCGGCGACGGCACGCCCGGAGGGACTGGACCGCCTGGTGGGGCGGGTGGACGGCATCAGCGTGGACAAGAGGATGATCCTCGCGCCGGACCGGCGCGGGCGCGCCACGGGGCCCTCGTCCGTCGTCGCCGACGCGCACGCGCGCGGTCTGCGCGTGTACACGTGGACCTGCCGACCGGAGAACGCGTTCCTCGTGGGCGAGTTCCGCTCCGGCGGGGGGAAGGCGGCGTTCGGCGACTACGAGGCCGAGTGGCGGATCATCCGCGACAGCGGTGTCGACGGCGTCTTCGTCGACCACACGGATCTCGGCGTCGCGTTCTTCCGCTGATCCGCGCGCTCAGCCGGCGGGCGCGGGAGCGTCGTCCAGGCGGAAGACGCTCCGGATGATCCCCTCCGAGCCGGACGCGTCGCGCCGCTCGAGCGCGTCCGCCAGACGGTCGAACGCCTCGGCGATCGCCGAGGGCGTCTGGATGAGGCGCGGCCTGCCGCGCTGGGCGCGCCGCAGGACGATCCACGCGTCGCGGTAGGCGCGCATGAACACGGGATTGCCGCAGCAGTCGGCCAGGCGGGAGTACAGGGCGCCGGCCGCGTCGTAGATCGCGAACACGGATTCGAGCGGCGGTTCGATGGAGTCGGCGGACGGCGTGGACCGGCACAGGGACGCGGTCTCGCGAGCGAGGTCGACCGTCTGCCGCAGCTCCTCATCGGGCATGCGCGCCGCCATCCGCACCGCGATGCCCACCTGATAGCCGAGGTACTCCATCGCCGCGTCGACGTCCTCTCCGGAGATCTCGGTGACGCGCGTGAACCGGCTGGCGGACATCTCCACGAGGCCGAGTCGCTCCAGCCGCTGCAGCGCCTCGCGCACCGGCATGCGCGAGACGCCGAGCTCCGCGGCGATGTCGACATCGCGGATCCGCTCGCCCGGCTGCAGGCGCCCCTCGACGATCGCATCGCCGATCCGCTCGAACACGGCGTCGCCCAGACGCTGGGTTTCGGGCTCCAGCGGACCCATCGCCGGCGGCATGCGCGTGCTCATCCCTCGACGGTATCGCCCCGCGATATGCCGCAACCCGTGAATCGGGTGGTATCCCGGCCGCGCGCGGCTTCCCCGGGGTCGCGAGGTGCCGGCCGTGCGCCGGATCCGGCGCCGCGGGCGGCGGCGTCGGTGCCCGAACCTAGACTTGAGGGGACATGTCAGACGCCTCCTCGCCCCTCATCGTGCACGGATCCGGCCCGGCCGGCGATCCGCTGCTGGACGGCCTCAACCCGCAGCAGCGCGAGGCGGTGGAGTACCGCGGGCCCGCGCTGCTCATCGTCGCGGGTGCGGGATCGGGCAAGACGCGGGTGCTCACGCACCGGATCGCGTCGCTGCTGCGCTCGCGCGAGGCGTGGCCGTCGCAGATCCTCGCCATCACGTTCACGAACAAGGCCGCGCAGGAGATGCGCGAGCGCGTCGAGCAGCTGGTGGGCGACAGCGCCCGCGGCATGTGGATCTCGACGTTCCACTCGGCGTGCGTGCGCATCCTGCGCCGCGAGGCCGAGCAGTTCGGCTTCACGAAGGCGTTCACGATCTACGACTCGGGCGACTCGCGCGCCCTCATCAAGCGGCTCGTCAAGGAGCACGAGGCCGACGCGCTCGGCCTGACCCCCGCCGCGGTGCAGTCGAAGATCTCGAAGCTCAAGAACGAGCTGTCCGACGCCGACGCGTACGCCCGCACGGTGAGCCACGACGATCCCGCCGAGCGCGTGTTCATCGACGTCTTCCGCGACTACGAGCGGCAGCTGCGCCGGGCCAACGCCTTCGACTTCGACGACCTCATCGCGCAGACGGTGTACCTGTTCCGCGCCTTCCCGCAGGTGGCCGACGTCTACCGCAAGCGGTTCCGGCACATCCTCGTCGACGAGTACCAGGACACGAACCACGCGCAGTACGCGCTCATCCATGAGCTCACGCGCCCGATCCAGTCCTCCGAGGACGTGGGCGGCGGGATGCTGGCCCTCATGGACGAGGGAGAGGCGGCGTCGCTCACGGTGGTGGGCGACTCGGATCAGTCGATCTACGCGTTCCGCGGCGCCGACATCCGCAACATCAGCGAGTTCGAGCGCGACTTCCCCGGCGCCAAGGTGGTGCTGCTCGAGCAGAACTACCGCTCGACCCAGAACATCCTCGATGCGGCCAATGCGGTGATCGCGAACAACTTCGACCGCAAGGCGAAGAGCCTGTGGACCGACGCCGGCACGGGCGAGAAGGTCGTCGGCTTCACGGGGTACTCGCAGCACGACGAGGCGCAGTTCGTCGCCGACGAGATCGAGGCGCTGCACCGCGCCGGCGCCGCCTACGGCGACATCGCGGTGTTCTACCGCACCAACTCGCAGTCCCGCGCGCTCGAGGAGATCTTCATCCGCGCCGCCGTGCCCTACAAGATCATGGGCGGCACCAAGTTCTACGAGCGCGCCGAGATCAAGGACGCGCTGGCGTACCTCGTCGCCGTGGCGAACCCCGCCGACGAGATGGCCGTGCGGCGCATCCTGAACAAGCCCAAGCGCGGCATCGGCGCGGTCACCGAGACGGGGATCGCGCAGTTCGCCGCCGACCACGACATCACGTTCCGTGACGCCCTCTCGAACGCGGCGGAGCTGGGCGTGGGGCCCAAGCTGCAGGCCGCGATCGCCCACCTCGACGCCGTGCTGCGCGAGGCGACCGAGATCATGCTGCCCGCCTCGGGCGAGGCGGCACCGCCCACGGCGGTGACCGAGGGACTGCAGCTGCTGCTGAACAGATCGGGCTACTACGACGCGCTGCGCGCCTCGCGCGACCCGCAGGACGAGGCCCGCGTCGAGAACCTCGACGAGCTCGTGGCCGTCACGCGCGAGTTCGCGCGCAACAACCCCGAGGGCACGCTGCTCGACTTCCTCACCGAGGTCGCGCTCGTGGCCGACAGCGACGACCTCGACGACGAGTCCGGATCGGTGTCGCTCATGACGCTGCACACGGCCAAGGGCCTCGAGTTCGACCACGTCTTCCTCACGGGCGTGGAGGAGGACCTCATCCCGCACCGGATCTCGGCCGGCGAGCCGGGCGGGCCGCAGGAGGAGCGGCGCCTGTTCTACGTCGGCATCACGCGCGCCCGCAAGCGGCTGTACCTCTCGCTGGCGATGACGCGCGCGCAGTTCGGCGAGGTGTCGGTGGCGATGCCCAGCCGGTTCCTGCAGGAGATCCCGGCCCACCTCATCGACTGGCGCCAGTCGCCGGGCGACGTGAACGGGCGCGGCGGCACGCAGCCGCGCGCGCTGAACGCGCGCCGGCCCGCGTCCGGTGCGGACCGGTGGGGCGCGAAGCCGCTGCCGGCCGGCGGCGGGCTGAAGCCGAAGTCCACGGCGATGGATCGGTTCCCCGGGCTCGTCACGAACAAGGTGCGCGACAACGGCGACCTCGAGCTGGCGCCCGGCGACCGCATCCGGCATGACGACTTCGGCGAGGGGCGCGTCGACGCCGTCACGGGCGAGGGCGCCAAGCGCATCGCCCACGTGCGGTTCGACAGGGCCGGGGCGAAGAAGCTGCTCATCAAGGTCGCGCCCATCGCGAAGCTCTGAGGCGCCGGGGAGCGCGCCCCGCGCGTCACCCATGCCACGTACGCTGGGCGCATGGGCCTGTTCTCACGCAAGAAGAAGGACGACCGCGACCCGAGGAGGGACGAGGCGGTCGAGGCGAGCGAGACGGAACGCCCGGAGGGCGACGCCGCGCGGTCGGCCGCCGACGCGTCCCTGGCCCCCGCCGACGCCCCACCGGCCCCCGCGGACACCCCGAACGTGAGCATCTCGATGTCGTCGTTCACGGGACTCGGCGGCACCGGCGCCCCCGTCGAGCCGCCCGCGCCCCGCGACGGCAGCCCGCGCGCCGATCCGTTCGTCGCGCGCGCCGCGGCCGACCCGCGCATGCGCATGCAGGCCACGCCCCGCTCGAACGCGCGCCCCGGGTTGCCGTTCGCGCCCGCGGCGCCGCCGACGGAGCACGAGACCGTGCCCGGCCTGCGCGACAACGCGCTCGTGCGCGACGCGCTCGCGGCGCTGCCCGACAAGCCCTCGGGCGCCCAGGTGCTGGGCGTCGTCCGCCAGGCGATGCAGGGCAACCTCTACCTGCGCGTGCAGGGCGACGCGCGTCAGCAGCTCGCCGACGGTGGGCAGATCACCTTCGGTGTCGCGCACGCCGGCGACAAGGACTACATGCTCGCCTACAGCTCGGGCCGCGCGCTGCGCGAGGCCGTCACGGCCGACGGCGACACGCAGACCTCCGCGATCGGCCAGCCGGTCGCCGCGCTGGTGCGGCACCTGCTCGAGGGCACCTACGCGGGCCTCATCCTCGACAACCAGTCGCCGCGCCGCGCCGTGCTGCCCCGCCAGGTGCTCGAGAAGGCCTTCGCCGAGGCCGATCCGCAGGCGCGCGTCAAGTCGCTGCTCGCCGAGCCGCGGCAGGCCGACACGCCGTACCGTCTCGCCACCCTGCTGGCGGAGCGCCCGCCGTTGTGGGTGGCGGTCGGGCCCTCGCAGAACGACAGCGAGAAGCTCGGGATCGCGGAGGCGCGCCTGGCCGACGGCACCCGGCTGCTGCAGGTGTTCTCGCACCCGCTCGAGATCGCGGCGCTCGGCCGCGACGAGAAGGCGCTGCCCCTGGCCGTCGAGAAGATCGCGCGGGCCCTGCGCGACAACCCGCAGGTGGGCGGCATCATCATCGATCCCGCCGGTCCGCTCATGACCCTCACGCGCGAGGAGCTCGCCCCGGTTCTGGCCCTGGCCGACTGACCGCGGCGTCAAGCCCTTTCGCCGGCGCGGGCCCGGCCCCTAGCCTCGGGGCATGGCGTCGGAGCGGATCACCCTGGAGGCCGGCGGGCGGGAGGTCTCGCTGTCGAGCCCCGGCCGCGTGCTGTGGCCCGAGGCGGGCATCACCAAGCGCGAGCTGGCGGATTACCTCATCGCCGTGGCCGATCCGTTCCTCGCCCACAACGGCGGGCGGCCGGTGTCGCTGGAGCGCTTCCCCGAGTCGATCGAGGGCGAGAGCTTCTTCTCCAAGAACCCGCCCAAGGGCGCGCCCGACTACGTCGAGGCGGTCACCGTCACGTACAACAGCGGCCGCCGTCACCCGCAGCTGGTGCTCACCGAACCGGCCGCCGTCGTGTGGGCGGCGCAGATGAACACCGTCGTGTTCCATCCCTGGGCCTCGCGGACGAGCGACACGGACCGGCCGGTCGAGCTGCGCATCGACCTCGACCCGCAGCCGGGCACCGACTTCGCCGACGCCGTGCGGGCCGCCCACGGCCTGCGCGAGGTGCTGCACGAGGCGGGACTGGAGCCGTGGCTCAAGACGAGCGGCAATCGCGGCCTGCACGTGTTCTGCCCGATCGTGCCGGAGTGGGAGTTCCTCGACGTGCGGCACGCGGTCATCGCCGCGGGCCGCGAGCTCGAGCGCCGGATGCCGGATCGCGTCACGACGAGCTGGTGGAAGGAGGAGCGCGGAGAGCGCATCTTCGTGGACTTCAACCAGGCCAATCGCGACCGCACGATGGCCGGCGCCTACAGCCCGCGCCCCCTGCCGGCGGCCACCGTGTCGACGCCGGTGACGTGGGAGGAGCTGGACGGCCTCGAGCCGCACGAGTTCACGATCCGCACCGTGCCCCGCCGCCTCGAGGAGGTCGGCGATCCGTGGGCCGGGATCGACGAGAGCCCGGCCCGGATCGACACCCTGCTGGAGTGGTGGGAGCGGGACCTCGCCGACGGGCTCGGCGAGCTGCCCTTCCCTCCCGACTTCCCGAAGATGCCAGGCGAGCCGCCGCGGGTCCAGCCGAGCCGGGCGAAGAAGGAGTGACGGGCGGGCCCGGGTCACTCGCTGGTGGTGACCACCACGAGCATGTAGTCCAGGCCGGGGAAGCGCGACTCGAGCTCCTGCAGCTCCTCATCGCTCATCTGCTCCTTGGCCGCCTCGAACTCCATGCCGATCGCCATCGTCATGGCCGTCGTCTCGCTCGTGATGAGCGAGGCCATGTCGCCCTCGATCCACATGCCCATGCCGCCGGTGTCCTCGCCACCGAGCGCCGCGAGCGCGCCGAGGTCGGACCATCCGGCCGCCTCGAACGTGTCGGCGACGGACGCGGGGTCGACGGCGCCGTCCGAGCTCAGCGCGATGGTCATCTCGCCCGTCGCGGGCGAGCCCAGCGCGCCTTCGATCTCGCCCGACGCGGTGTACACGCAGGCGTCGCCGAACAGGGACTGGATCTCGTCCGGCGAGAGCGCGGAGGCGTCGGCGAGCTCGGCCGCCGAGACGCCCTCCGCGCCGCCGGATTCGGTGAGCCCGTCGAAGAGGGCCGCGTCGGGGGTGGGGCAGCCGCCCGCGCCGCCCAGCCCGCCGAACAGCACGACGCCGCCCCAGACGGCGGCGCCGGCGACGACCACGGCGCCCGCGACGATGCCCGCGATCGCGCCCTTGCCGAGGCCCTTCTTCCGCCCGGGGGCCGGCGCGGTGCCCGCGAACGCCGGGGCGGCGGTGTCGTACGCCGATGCCTGGCCGTACGGTGCTCCGGCTGCGGCGGGCGCCTGCCCGTACCCGGGTGCGGCCGCGGGCACGTCGCCGGACGGGGCCTGGCCGTACGCGGCGGGCCGGCCGGTGGTGGCGAACTGCTGGGGGGACGGGATGCCGGGAACGCCCGCCTCGGGCGCCTGTGCCGCGGGCTGCTGCCACGCCGCGGGCTGCTGTGCCGCGGGCTGCTGCGGCGCGGCCGGCTGCGGCGGTGCGGGCTGTGCCGGCGCGGCGGGCTGGTAGTGCTCGGTCCACTGCGCGCCGTCCCAGTAGCGCAGCTGACCGGTGCGCTCGCTCGGGTACCAGCCGGCAGGCGTCGAAGGCGTGTTCGTGCTCATGAGAGTCCCCCCTGTGGTGATGTCGCTGCCACGCTATCGAGCGCGGGCCGGCTCACACCGCCTCACGAGGAGAACCGATACCGATCCGATGCGGAGATCGGTTGCGGAACGGCTCCGCGTTCAGGGTGCGTCCTGCTGCGGTTCCGCGTCATCGGTGCTGCGGTTGGCGCGGCGCACGGCCTTGGGCGGCCTGCCGCCCAGGTAGGACTGATGCGCGTCGACGAGGAAGCCCTTGCGCAGCAGCTCGCGCCCGATGAGCATGCGGAAGCCCATGGCGTCGCGGCGGCTGAGGGTCACCTCGGCGCGGATCACCTCATCGAGCAGGCGCACGTCCATGAGCACGACGTAGCGCTTCTGCGAGTGGCCCGACGAGCTGCGCACCCTGCGGCGGTCGTGCACGGGAAGCTCCAGCGTGACGGCGTCGGCCGAGCTGCGCTGCCAGGGGTGCACCTCGAAGCGCACCCACGGCTGGCCGTCGCGCGTGAACTCCTTGAGCCCGAAGGCGTGCAGCGACGAGGTCTGCGCGCCCGTGTCGACCTTGGCCTTGAGCCACTCCACGCCCGTTCCGGGCAGACTCACCCATTCGCGCCAGCCGACGAGGCGCGAGGGTGGATGATGGGAGCGGGGCACGGCAACCATCAAACCGCACCGTCCGTCCGAATCCTGGGAATCACCACGTGAGAATCGCCATCCTCTCCCGCGCGCCGCGCAGCTACAGCACCCAGCGACTGCGCGCCGCCGCGCTCGATCGCGGCCACGAGGTGAAGGTGCTCAACACCCTGCGCTTCGCGATCGACCTGTCGGGAGACGACCCCGATCTGCAGTACCGCGGCAAGCGGCTGCGCGACTACGACGCGATCGTGCCGCGCATCGGCAACTCCATCACGTACTACGGCACGGCCGTCGTGCGGCAGTTCGAGCAGATGGACGTGTACACGCCCAACACCGCCGGCGGCATCTCGAACTCGCGCGACAAGCTGCGCGCCAACCAGATCCTCTCCCGCCACGGCATCGCGATGCCCGCCACCGCGTTCGTGCGCGACCGCGCCGACGTGATCCCGGCGATCGAGCGCGTCGGCGGCGCCCCCGTCGTCATCAAGCTCATCGAGGGCACGCAGGGGATCGGCGTCATCCTGGCCCCCGACAACAAGGTGGCCGAGGCGATCATCGAGACGCTGCAGTCCGCGCGCCAGAACGTGCTCATCCAGCGCTTCGTGAAGGAGTCGAGGGGCCGCGACATCCGCGCGCTCGTCGTGGGCGACCGGGTCGTTGCGGCGATGCGGCGCTCCGCGAGCGGCGACGAGTTCCGCTCCAACGTGCACCGCGGCGGCTCGGTCGAGCGCGTCGAGCTGGATGAGGAGTACGAGCGCACGGCCGTGCGGGCGGCGCAGATCATGGGGCTCAAGGTGGCGGGCGTCGACATGCTCGAGGGGGCGGAGGGCCCCCTCGTCATGGAGGTGAACTCCTCGCCGGGCCTGCAGGGCATCGAGACGGCCACGCGGCTCGACGTGGCGGGCGCGATCATCGACTACATCGCGGGCCAGGTGGCGTTCCCGCACATCGACGTGCGCGAGCGGCTCGCCGTCTCGACCGGCTACGGCGTGGCCGAGATCGTCGTGCACGGCGATGCGGAGTTCGTCGGCAAGACGCTGCGCGAGTCGGGGCTGTGGCAGCGCGACATCTCGGTGCTCACGCTGCACCGCGGCTCGTCGGTCATCCCGAATCCGCCCGGCCGCCTCGTGCTCGAGGCCGAGGACCGGCTGCTGTGCTGGGGCAAGGTCGACGAGATGCGCGCGCTCATCCCCGAGCGGCCCAAGCGCCGCCCGCGCGTGAAGCGCCTGCCCAAGATCGACCCGGAGTGGATGAGCACGCCCCCGTCCCGCTGATCCGCCCCCTCTCAGCGAGACAGCATCTGTGCGCCGAGACAGCGGCGTCTGCACACTGTGAAGTCTCAGGACTTAGTGGACGGTTGAGTCTCAGGACATAGTGGGCGCTTTGTGCGGGGGTGGGGTGCGGTCGATTTGGGTGGCGTGAACCGCCCTGGGTTCTGTTCCGATCGCTATGTGAGCGCCGGGGCGGCTTCTCGTGATTGATAGTAGGTGGCTTCGACCTCGGCTGGGGTGGCGTAGTCGAGGGCTTCATCGAACGGCGTCGGGGCGCGCGACCCGAGGGCGAGTTCCGACAGGCGACGGAGGCGGAGTGGGGCGACTTCGAGCAGCACTTCCTGCTGCGCAAGGTCGCGCTCGGCGACTGTCACCGGCCGTACGCGACGCCGTGCGTGCACGAAAGCGCGTGCGCGAAATGCCGCTTCCTGGACGTGGACCCGCGACAGAGCCCGCGCCTTGAAGAGATGGCGGTCAACGCCGAGGGACGTCTCGAGGAAGCCAGACGGCACGTCTGGCTCGGCGAGGTAGCCGCCCTCGAGGAGAGCTTGGTGCACATCCGTCGACGCCGAGACGAGGCTCTTGCCAAGCAGCGCGCCAGCGAAGCGGTTCCGGGCAGCTGAGTATCGCGACGAAAGCTGCAGATGCGGCCAGGATGTTTCCATGGACCTGCCAGTGATGCCGCCCGTCGCGCCGATGCTCGCTAAAGCGGTCTCGTCGATCCCCGATCTGGGGCACGTCGAGCCCAAATGGGATGGATTCAGGACCATAGTCTTCCGCGACGGCGACGAGATCATCCTTGGCAGCCGCAACGAGAAGCCCATGACCCGCTATTTCCCCGAGCTGGTCGAGGCACTGAAGAACACGACGCCCGAACGGTGCGTGCTGGACGGAGAGATCGTCATCATCCGCGGTGAGCGGTTGGACTTCGATCTGCTGCAGCAACGCATTCACCCTGCAGCCAGCCGCGTCAAGCTTCTCGCTGCGCAATCGCCGGCATCCTTCATCGCGTTCGACCTCCTCGCCGAGGAGGACGACGACCTCATGGCGCTTCCTTTTGGAGAGCGCCGTCAGCGGCTCGAGGATGCGCTCGTCGATGCCGACGCTCCCATCCACCTGACCCCGAAGACGTCCGAGCTCTCCCGCGCGCAGGACTGGTTCACCCGGTTCGAGGGCGCTGGATTGGATGGTGTCGTCGCCAAGCCGCTCGATGCCGTGTACCAGCCGGATAAGCGAGTGATGTTCAAGGTGAAGCACGAGCGCACAGCCGACTGCGTGGTCGCCGGTTACAGGCTTCACAAGAGCTCGACACCGAGCAAGCCGCTCCTCGGGTCACTCCTGCTCGGACTGTACGACGGCGGGCGACTCCAGCATGTTGGCGTCTCCGCTTCGTTCACGACAGCGCGGCGGGCGGCGCTGATCGAGGAACTGAAGCACCTGGAGGCCGGCACGGACGACCATCCGTGGGTGCAGCCCGGCGCTGCTGGAACTGCGACGGAAGACCGGATGCCGGGCACTCAAAGCCGGTGGAGCCAGGGCAAAGACCTCTCCTTCGTCCCGCTTCGCCCCGAACTGGTCGTCGAAGTGGCGTACGACCACATGCAGGGAGACCGGTTCCGACACACGGCCAGGTTCCGGCGGTGGCGTCCGGACCGAGACCCGACGACATGCACGTACGAGCAGCTCGAGAAGCCGGTCGATTTTCGCCTCACGGAGGTGCTTAACACCACCTGGCTATGTCAACCGGATACGAGACCGTTGTGTCGGTCTGATTCGAGACCACCTCGGGCGCGGCGTTGACCATCATCCGAGTTCATCGAGGTCCCACCGCGGGAGTCAGGCGGCCGGTCGGGTTGCGTCGGGTAGCGCCGACCATGCGGCGTAGCTGCCCTCTAGTTCGGCGATGTCGTAGCCGGCCCGCCGCAGGGCACTCGCGGTGACGCTGTTGCGGACACCGCTCTGGCAGTAAGTCACGATGGTGCCGGTCTCAGGCAGTCCGTCGGTGTGCCACATGACGCGACCGCCGGACATCTGGTCGGCGCCGGGGATGTGGCCGGCGGCGAACTCCGTCCGGTTGCGCACATCCAGCAGAAGCGCGCGATCGATCTGACCGAGCCGATCCGGCGCGACAGTCTTGGGACGCACCAATGAAAGACCCTCGATGGTCGTGATGAAGCCTTGTACGTTGTCGATGCCGACCCGGATGAGGTGGTCGCGGATCCGCTCTGCGGCGGCCCGGGAGTCGGCCAGCAACACGAGGGGCCGGAACTCGGTTTCGGGGTCGTAGACCCACGATCCGTAGGTGGCCGCTTTGGCTTCGCCCGGCACGTTCAGCGAACGCGCGACCGTTCCTTCGTGCACCTGACTGTGATGACGGGTGTCGACGAAGATCACCCGATCCTCTGCCAGGGCGACGAGCAGCTCGGCTGTCGTGTACTCGCTCAGCGTCGGCAACTCTCCGATCACGGCCGGTCCCACACGATTCTGTGTCTTCATCCGCGCGAAGTAGGCGTGGGCATCGGGCTGGTCGCTCAGCAGCGCCTCGACGAAGCCCTGCTCGTCGTCGTTGGCGAGGTACGAACCCCACCAGGAGAAGCGACGCTCGTACCCGACCGTGGAGGCGGCGATCGCTCCCAGCGCCTTTCCGCAGGCGGATCCGGATCCGTGCGCGGGAAGCACCTGCACGTAGTCGGGAAGTGTGAGGAAGTGATCGCGCAGGCTCGCGAACAGTGCGTGGGCGCCTGCGAAGCGGGTGTCTACGCCTCCGGCTGCCTCGTCGAGCAGGTCGGGCCGGCCGACGTCTCCGACGAAGACGAAGTCGCCCGTGAGCATGTAGCCGGGTTCGTTGGTCTGAGCGCCGTCGGTGATGAGGAAGGACAGGTGCTCGGGAGTGTGTCCGGGGGTGTGAACGGCTTCCAGCGTGACGTTCCCCAGCGTGATCTGGTGACCGTGCTTCATGCGCACGGCGGTGTCGAAGCCTGCCCCATACGTCCAGTCCGGGCCGCCCTCGTCGGATACGTACGCGGTCGCGCCGGTGTGCGCAGCGAGCTCGCGCGTGCCGGACAGGTAGTCGGCATGGATGTGCGTCTCGGTCACTGCGACGATGCGCATGCCGTGCTTGCCGGCGAGATCCAGATAAGCGCCGATATCGCGTCGTGGGTCCACCACGACGGCCTCGCCGCTGCGCTGGCAGCCGATCAGGTAGCTGGCCTGTGCGAGGTCTTCGTCGTAGATGCGCTCAAGCAGCATCGCGATCGCTCCTTTCCTCGTGATCCGTGATCAGTTGCATGAGCAGCGCTCGTTCTCGGGGACTCCTGCGAGGGCCTGCTCGATGTGCTGGCCGCAGCCGTCCCACGTGGGCTTGCCGCACGCAGGGCAGATGATTCGTGCGCACATGGTGTTCCTTTCGGGGCTCTTAGTCTGTGTGAGTTGGTTAGGCGGTGCGCTGCGCGAGCTGCCGGTGAACCTCGTCCATGTCGAGTTCACGCGCCTTCTGGATCAGCAGCTCGAGTTGCGGTGTCGGGAGCGCGCCGGGCTGGGAGTACACGAGCACTCCGTCGCGGAACACCATGAGCGTCGGGATCGAGGTGATGCGGTTAGCCGCCGAGAGTTCAGGCTCAGCCTCGGTGTCGACCTTTGCGAACACCACGTCGCGGTGGCGGTTCGAGGCGGACTCGAACACGGGCGCGAAGGCGCGGCACGGGCCGCACCAGGCAGCCCAGAAGTCCACGAGCACGATGCCGGTGGCGGTGACGGTGCTCTCGAACGTCTCAGCAGTCAGGTTCTTTGTAGGCATGCGCGTCCTCCGACCTCAGCGTCCGAACAGGCGTGACCAGAACCCGCCGCGGTTCGCCTGTGCCGCCTCCAGCTCCGCGGCGGTGTGCTGACCACCGCACCAGTCGGAGCTCGCGACGCTGCTCTTCACCGCCGCGACATGCTGGCCGCAGCCGGCCCATGTCGTCTTGCCGCACGTGCGGCACATCACTGCTCGGCACATCTGCGCACCCCTTCGCTATACCCGGGGGAGTATCCGCCGCCGGTAGCCCAACTATACCCCCGGGGGTATGCTGGTTGTCAACTCGGGCTCACGAAAGGACCTCTCATGGCAAGCACACCCACACTCGCGGACGCGGCACCGGAGCACGACCAGGAGGCAAAGCGCAAGGTCGTCAACCGGCTCCGCCGAGCACACGGGCAGCTGGCAGCGGTCATCACCGCCGTCGAACAGGACGCCCACTGCCGCGACGTCGTGCAGCAGCTCGCCGCCGTCTCGAAGGCGCTCGACAGGGCCGGCTTCCTCGTCATCTCAAGCGCCCTCCGCGAGTGCCTCGCCGACCCAGACGCAGAAGATGCCACACGCCCCGAAGAACTCGAGAAACTCTTCCTCTCCCTCGCATAGCCCTAGCGGAAGGAAGGCGTGCTAACGCGCCTCGCGCGTCGCCCTGGTCAGTGGCTGGTTCGCCCCCTGGTGGAGACCAAGTGCGGTCGGATCATCCGGTCTGCGACGATTCCCGTGATGACGGCGAAGACAACCTTGTGAAGCACGTCGACCACCAGCTCGCGTCGGGGCCAGGTGTGCGGTGGGGCGCCGACGCCGGTCGCGTTCTCAATCGTTGAGCCGCTCGAGGATGTCCTTCATCTGGTCGATCTCCTCCTGCTGGGACTGAACGATCTGCTCACACAGCGTGACGATCTCGGAGTCGGTGATGTTGGACTGCTCGCAGACGAGGATCGCGCGGGAGTGGTGCGGGATCATCGACCGCAGGAACTGGTCATCCCCGACGAATGCTTCTGCTCGGCCCATGAGGAACGCCACCACGAACAGCGCGGCGAAGCCGACGAGCAGTCCGATGTTGAGTGGCTTGTTGGGGAACATCTTCCACATCACGGCGATCATGATGATCCCCATCGGGAACACCATCATCAGCGCCATGTAGAGGTTGCTGATGTTGGGCAGGAAGTCGGCGAAGACGTTGATCATCGCGAAGGTGAGCAGGTACATCACGATGAAGCTGAGTGCGAGGGAGATGGCGAGCTTGCCGTAGCTCGCCATCCCCCCGTGCTGCATCCCGCCCTGCTTCGAGTGCGGCATGCCCTCGTGCTCGGAGTGGTGCCCGGCCTGGCTCACAGTGCCCCCAACAGCTCCGCGCACGCCTGCTCGCAGCGGCGGCAGGCCTCGGCGCACACCCGGCAGTGCTCGTGCATCTGGGCGTGCGTCTCGCACTCGGCCGCGCACGACGCACAGGCCGCGCGGCATGCCTCGAGCTGGGCGCGCAGGACGTCGGTGTTCGAGCCGGTCTGGCGCGACAGGACCGCGGCGGTCGTCGCGCAGACGTCGGCGCAGTCGAGGTTCTTGCGGATGCACGCGGTCAGGTCAGCCACCATCTCTTCGCTCAGGCAGGCATCTGCGCACGCGGTGCACGCCTGGGCGCACTCCACGCACGCCTCGATACAGCGCACCAAGGCCGCGGTGTCGGCGCCGGCGCCCGCCCGGGGGTGTGTGGTCAGCATCTGCTGTGCAACAGTCATATCGTCCTCCTTCTCCTCGATCGGGGCGCTTCCCCGACCCTCGGCACGGTAGGGCCTCGGCACAGATTCCCCCACCGGGTTGCATACCCCGTGGGGGTATGTATCATTGGCGCGTGCACGGGTACGCGGACAACAAGGAAGCGCTGCTGAAGAGGCTGCGCCGCGCGGAGGGACAGGTCGCGGGGATCGCGCGGAGGAGAAGATCCGCGAAGCCAACGCCGCCATCGCGCGCCTGGTGCGCTCGTGAACCACGTCACCGGAAGGACATCATCATGACGATCGAACGAGTCGAGCTGGGTCTCAAGGACGCCGGCGTCGGATGCGCCTGCTGCGCCGCCCCGAGCGCCTCGACGACGCAACAGCTGCCCGTGGAAGCGGGACTGTCGGCCACGCTGCTGGTGGAGGGGATGACGTGCGCGCACTGCATTGCCAGCGTCACCGAAGAGCTGTCCGCGGTTCCTGGCGTGGCCGATGTGTCCGTCGCACTCGCTGCCGGCGGCACGTCCACAGTCACCGTCCGCACCTCCGCTCCCGTCGACACCGCAGCACTTCGCGCGGCCGTCGCTGAGGCCGGCTACACCGTCAGCGACGCCTGACACGGCCGAGCGCCATCACCCCACTCTTGGTTCCACGGCCGCCCGCGGCGGCAACTCGCAGAGGAGGCTCCGATGAGCCAGCACGACCACACCAAGCACGACCACCACGACCATCACGGCCACACCATGGATCACGCCGATCCAGAGGTGACTGCCGAAGGGATGCGTGAGGCCGTCGCGACCGAACCGGCAGCGCACGGCAGCCAGGACCACAGCGGTCACGATCAAGCGGAGCACAATCACGGCGCGCATCCCGGTCAAGCCGCGCACGCTGGTCATGGCGGGCACGTCGGCCATGGCGGGCATGCCGGTCACGGTGATCACGTGGGGCAGTTCCGCCGCCTGTTCTGGATCATGCTCGCCCTCGCCGTGCCGGTGGTGGCGTTCTCGGGCATGTTCGCCATGCTGCTGGGCTACGCGCTGCCCGACGCCGCATGGGTGAGCTGGATCTCACCCGTGCTCGGCACGGTGATGTACGTGTGGGGCGGTGCGCCCTTCCTCACCGGCGCGGTCAGCGAGCTGCGCACCCGCAAGCCCGGGATGATGCTGCTGATCGGTCTGGCCATCACGGTCGCGTTCCTGGCTTCGTGGGGCGCGAGCCTGGGCGTCCTGCACCATGAGCTCGACTTCTGGTGGGAGCTCGCGCTGCTGATCGTCATCATGCTGCTGGGGCACTGGATCGAGATGCGCTCGCTTGCCCAGACGACGTCCGCGCTGGACTCCCTCGCCGCGCTGCTGCCGGACGAGGCCGAGCGCATCGAGGGCGACACCACCGTCACCGTCGCCCCCGCCGACCTGCGTGTCGGGGACGTCGTGGTGGTCCGCCCGGGCGGCCGCGTGCCCGCAGACGGGCGGGTCGTGCAGGGCTCCGCGAGCATGGACGAGGCCATGATCACCGGCGAATCCCGCCCGGTCCGCCGCTCCGAGGGCGACCAGGTCGTCGCCGGCACCGTCGCGACCGATTCGGGCCTGCGCGTGGAGATCACCGCGATCGGAGAGAACACCACCCTCGCCGGCATCCAGCGGCTGGTTGCCGAAGCGCAGAACTCCTCGTCCCGCGCGCAGCGAATCGCTGACCGCGCCGCGGCGCTGCTGTTCTGGTTCGCCCTGATCGCAGGCGTCATCACCGCGCTGGTATGGACGCTGCTGGGCCTCCCAGATCAGGCCGTGGTCCGCACCATCACCGTCCTCGTGATCGCCTGCCCCCACGCTCTGGGCCTGGCGATCCCGCTGGTGGTGTCCATCGCCACCGAGCGGGCCGCGCGCGGCGGAGTGCTCATCAAGGACCGGTTGGCGCTGGAGAGTATGCGCACCATCGACACGGTCCTGTTCGACAAGACCGGCACCCTGACGAAGGGCGCTCCGGCGGTCACCGCGGTGCACCCCGCCGGCGGGATCGACGCCGATCGGCTGCTCGCCCTCGCTGCGGCGGCCGAGGCGGACTCCGAGCACCCCCTGGCACGCGCGATCGTGAACGGCGCGAGCGAGAAGCGACTGGCGGTGCCGGGATCCTCCGGGTTCGAGTCCTCACCGGCGGTCGGCGTGCGCGCCACCGTCGACGGGCACCTGGTACAGGTCGGCGGCCCCTACCTGCTCGAGCAGGAGGGATCCGCCGAGTTGCCCGTCGCGGACGAGTGGCGCCGCGAGGGGGCGATCATCCTGCACATCCTGATCGACGGTCAGGTCGCCGGGGCGCTTCGCTTGGCCGATGAGATCCGCAGCGAGTCCCGGGAGGCGATCGAGGCGCTCCACGTCCGCGGCGTCCAGGTCGTGATGATCACCGGCGATGCGGAAGCGGTCGCCGCCTCCGTGGCCGAGGAGCTTGGCATCGACCGGTTCTTCGCCGGCGTGCGTCCCGAGGACAAGGCCTCGAAGGTCAAGCAGCTGCAGGAGGAGGGTCGCAAGGTCGTGATGGTCGGCGACGGCGTCAACGACGCTCCCGCCCTCGCCCAGGCCGACGTGGGTGTAGCGATCGGTGCGGGCACCGACGTCGCGATCGCCTCCGCCGGTGTCATCCTCGCCAGCGACGACCCGCGATCGGTGCTGTCGGTGATGGAGCTGTCGCGGGCAAGCTACCGGAAGATGAAGCAGAACCTGTGGTGGGCTGCCGGTTACAACCTGATCGCCGTCCCGCTCGCCGCCGGGGTGCTCGCCCCGTTCGGGTTCGTGCTCCCGATGTCGGTCGGGGCGATCCTGATGTCGCTGTCGACGATCGTCGTCGCGCTGAACGCGCAGCTGTTGCGCCGGCTGGACATGCGCCCCGAGATCACCGCTGCAGCGGTCTTGCGTGGTGCCTGACAGGCGGGTTTCGTAGATTGTGAGCGGGAAGGGAGGTGCGCTGATGAGCGTGATGACGCTGCGCCAGGCGATGCATCCGAGCGCCACACTGGCGCGCACCTTCCTACTCACCGCCGCGGCCGTCATCGGGGTGCTGATTGGCCTCGTCGGCATGCACGTGCTCAGCAGCGGCAGCACCCACCACGCTCCCGTGGTGATCAGCGAGAGCACGCACCATGGCGGTGAGCCCGCGACGGTCGACGTCGCGAGCCCGGACGCGGCTACAGCCGGTGATCATTCCGCGGCGGATCCCTGCGCTGAGGGCGACTGCGGGGGCGGCATGGACGCGATGGCGTTCATGGCGTGCGTGCTCGCCCTGCTCGCCGTCAGCATCGTCCTCGCCATTCGCCCCGGCCGGGTCGTCACCATTGCGCGCGCTCAGGCGCCGCCACATGCCACGGCGACGCTCACGGAGGCGCCGCCGGTTCCTCCCGATCTGAACGTCCTCTCCATCAGTCGCACCTGAGGGTCATCTGCTGTCGCAGATCCCGTGCTTCGGCACGCCCCTCAACAACGACTTAGGAGACAGACCCTCATGAAGATCCGCACGATTGCATTCCACGCCGGCATCCTCGCGACCGCGCTCGTCCTGACCGGTTGCAGCGACACCGGTGGCTCCGATATGGAAGGCATGGACCACGGCAGCGGCACCAGCAGCTCGCCCAGCGCCTCCGCTGAGGCCAGTGGCGCGGTGTTCAACGACGCGGACGTGACGTTCGCGATGGAGATGGTCATGCACCACCAGCAGGCCATCGAGATGTCCGACACTCTGCTGGCCAAGGACGGGGTTCACCCGGACGTCGTCGCGCTTGCCGAGCGCATCAAGGCCGCTCAGGGCCCGGAGATCGAGACCATGAACCAGTGGCTCGAAGACTGGGGCCAGGACACCGACATGGGTGGGATGGACCACGGCGGCGGCATGATGTCCGAAGAGGACATGGCCGCCCTCGAGGAAGCCGACGGCGAAAGCGCATCGAGCCTGTTCCTGGAGCAGATGATCATGCACCACCAGGGCGCGATCGACATGGCTCAGGCCCAGATCGACAACGGCCAGAACCCCGACGCCGTCGCCCTCGCGCAGAAGATCGTCGAGGACCAGACCGCCGAGATCACCGAGATGCAGGAGCTGCTCGCCCAGCTGTGAGCACCCGCCGCGCCGGTGGCCACCCCGTCCGGGTGGTCACCGGCTTCGCCCTGCCCAAACCATTCCGGAGATCTCCCATGCCTTTCACCCCCGCCATTCCCCGACGGCGCCTGGCCGCCTTCGCCGCCCTCGCCCTGACTGCGCCCCTCTTCACCGGCTGCGCTCTGATCCGAGCCGAGGACCCCGACCACGACACCAAGGTGGCCCTCGAGCACATCCACGGGCTCGCCTCCGACCCCGAGACGGGCGGTCTGCTCATCGCCAGCCACGGCGGCATCTACCAACTCGACGCCCTCACCCGCTCGGCGGAGCTCAGCGGACCGGTCGCCGGCAACGACTTCGACGCCATGGGGTTCACCGCCGTCGACGGTCAGCTCTATGCCTCCGGACACCCCGGGCCGAACAGCCCCGACCACTTCGCCGGCCAGAATCTCGGCCTCATCCGCTCCGACGACAACGCCCGCACCTGGACGAACGTCGCATTCACCGGTGAGGCCGACTTCCACGACCTCGCCATCAGCGAATCCGATCCGAATCGCATCTACGCGAACAACTTCGGCATCGTCTACCGCTCCGACGACGGCGGGCGCACCTGGAACGACGGAGTCGGCGTCGACGCACGCGACATGCTCGCCGACCCCGACGATTCCGACACCGTCTACGCGACCACTCCCGAAGGGCTCTATGTCAGCCGTGACGCGGGTGCGACGTTCGAGCTCGACGAGACTGCGCCGCGGATGGTTCTGATCGCGACGAACAGCCTGGGGCTACTGGTCGGCACCAGCTTCGACAACACACTCGTCTACCAGCTCCCCAGCGGCGAGTGGGCCACCGGAGGCGAGTACGAAGGTGTCGCCCAGGCCCTCACCGTCACGCCGGGCGACGAGATCGCCCTCGTCGACCAACGTGGCGTGGTCACGACACGTGACTTCGGTACCACCTGGGAAGAGATCTTCCGCCCGGAGCCGCACACTTGACGTCCAACCGGGCCTTCCCGGGTTCAGTGAAGGAACCCGTCCCACTTCGGCTCGAACAGCAGGCCGCCGGGGTGCTTCGCCGGATCCGGGATCGCCGGCACGGCCTTGGCGAGCATCGGCGCGGGGATGTCGTGGGGCATGCGCCCATCCTGCCGCCGGCGATGCCCCGTGACCAGGGGCGCCGGGTCGGTCAGGCGAAGGCGCCCATGCCCGTGAGGTCGCGGCCGATCAGCAGGGCCTGCACGCTCTCGGTGCCCTCGTAGGTGTGGATCGCCTCGATGTCGGCCATGTGCTGGATGACGCGGTTCTCGAGCAGGATGCCGTTGCCGCCCAGCACGTCGCGGGCGGTCTGCGCGATCCGGCGCGCAGCGCGGGTGTTGTGGTACTTCGCCAGCGACGCCTGGGTGGGCCGCAGGGCGCCGGACGCCTCGACGTCGGCCAGGCGGCGGCAGTACAGCTGCATGGCCGTGAGCTCGGCCAGCATCTGCGTGAGGCGCTCCTGCACCATCTGGAACCGCGCGAGCGGCTTGCCGAACTGCTCGCGCTGCGTCGAGTACGCCAGCGCGGTCTCGAAGCACGCCGTGGCGTGGCCGAGCGCCGACCAGGCCACGCCGGATCGGGTGGCGAACAGCACGCGCGAGGTGTCCTTGAACGAGTGCGCACCGGGCAGGCGGGCATCGCCCGGCACCCGCACGCCGTCGAGGCGGATGTGCGCCTGGTGGATCGCGCGCAGCGAGACCTTGCCCTCGATCACCGTGCCGGTGTAGCCGGGCGCGTCCTGCTCCACGAGGAAGCAGCCGACCTGGCCGTGGTCGGTATCGGTCTCGTCGTCGATCCGCGCCCACACGAACGTGATGCCGCCCGAGGCGCCGTTGCCGATCCACTTCTTCGCGCCCGAGATCACCCAGTCGCCGCCGTCGCGTCGCGCCACCGTCTCGAGCGACGTGGAGTCGGATCCGTGCACCGGCTCGGTGAGCGCGAAGGACCCGAGCACCCCTCCGGTGGCCAGCGGGCGCAGCCAGCGGTCCTTCTGCACGTCGCTGCCGTAGAAGACGAGGGTGCGCAGGGCCAGGCCGCCCTGCACCGCGAGGATCGTGCCGAGCGAGCCGTCGCCGCGCGAGAGCTCCATGTTCACCAGGCCGGCCGCGAGCGGCGACATCGGCGTGAGGTCGGGGTGCTCCACGCCGTCGCCGAGCAGGTGCAGCTCGCCCATCCGCGGCAGCACCTCCACGGGGTACTCGGCGCGATCCCACGCCTGCGCCATCCGATCCGAGTACTCGCCGACGAGCGTGCGCGCGCGCTCCCACGCGTCGCGATCCGCGCCGGAGACGTCGGCGAAGACGGCGTAGTAGTCGGTGTCGAGGGGAGAGGTGACGTCGTACGGCTCGGTACGGTCGCCGGGAAGCTCGGTGGCCACGTTGCTCACTCCGTTCGGTCGGTGCAGGGCATTCCACCCGTCGCAGGCATGCCCACACGGTAGGGCGCGGCGTGGGCGCGCGCACGCCGTTTGTGCGAATCCGACAGCCGGATGCCCCTGCGCGCGCACGGTAGGATCGTCGGAGACTTCCAGAAAGGCGCGCGATGTTCCTGATCAGCTGCATCCTCTTCCTCGCCGGCTTCGCGGCGTTCGCCGTCGCGTTCATGGTGCCCTCGTTCCAGGCCGTCGTCTTCGCGCTCGGCATCCTGCTCGTGTGCGCCGCCATGGCGCTGCCCATCCACGCGCGCTCCGGCGCCAAGGAACAGCGCTGACGCAGACCCTCCGAACGCACCCGCGCCCCACGGGGACGGGTGCGTTCGTCGTGTCGCCGCGGTGTCTGCGGCTGGTTCGCGGGTTCGGGCGCGTCGCGGCGGGATAGTACGCTGGGGTCTTGGTCGAGTTCGCTCGACGTCGAGACGTTTTCCACGCCTCTGGCCCTGTCGCCCACATAAGGATTGCAACGTGGATCTCTACGAGTACCAGGCTCGAGACCTTTTCGAGAAGTACGAGGTGCCGGTGCTCGCCGGCATCGTCGCCGACACCCCCGAGGAGGTGAAGGCAGCGGCGGAGAAGATCGGCGGAGTGGTCGTCGTCAAGGCCCAGGTGAAGACCGGCGGTCGCGGCAAGGCGGGCGGCGTCAAGGTCGCGAAGACCCCCGATGAGGCGTACGAGGCGGCCAAGGCGATCCTCGGCCTCGACATCAAGGGCCACGTCGTCAAGCGCGTCATGGTCGCCCAGGGCGCCGACATCGCCGAGGAGTTCTACTTCTCGGTGCTGCTGGACCGCGCGAACCGCTCGTACCTGTCGCTGTGCAGCGTCGAGGGCGGCATGGAGATCGAGCAGCTCGCCGTCGAGAAGCCCGAGGCGCTCGCGCGGGTCGAGGTCGACCCGCTGCAGGGCATCGACAAGGCCAAGGCCGTCGAGATCGCCCGCGCCGCGGACTTCCCCGAGGACCTCGTCGAGAAGGTCTCGGACGTCTTCGTCAAGCTCTACGACGTGTACAAGGGCGAGGACGCCACGCTCGTCGAGGTGAACCCGCTCGTCCGCACCGGCGCCGGTGACATCATCGCCCTCGACGGCAAGGTCACCCTCGACGACAACGGCACCGAGGTGCGCCACCCCGAGCACGAGGAGCTCGAGGACAAGGGCGCCGCCGATCCGCTCGAGGCCAAGGCCAAGGCGAACGGCCTCAACTACGTCAAGCTCGACGGTCAGGTGGGCATCATCGGCAACGGCGCGGGGCTGGTCATGTCGACCCTCGACGTCGTCGCCTACGCGGGCGAGAAGCACGGCGGCGTGAAGCCGGCCAACTTCCTCGACATCGGCGGCGGCGCGAACGCGCAGGTCATGGCCAACGGCCTCGACGTCATCCTCGGCGACGAGCAGGTCAAGAGCGTGTTCGTGAACGTCTTCGGCGGCATCACCTCGTGCGTGGCCGTCGCGGAGGGCATCGTGAAGGCCCTCGAGATCCTCGGCGACGCGGCCACCAAGCCGCTCGTCGTGCGCCTCGACGGCAACCAGGTCGAGGAGGGCCGCGCCATCCTCGCCGCCGCGAACCACCCGCTCGTCACCCTCGCCGCAGGCATGGACGAGGGCGCCGACAAGGCCGCCGAGCTGGCGAACGCCTGAGCCCCCGGATCGAAAAGGACTAGACAGATGTCGATCTACCTCAACAAGGACTCCAAGGTCATCGTCCAGGGCATCACCGGCGGCGAGGGCACCAAGCACACGGCGCTCATGCTCAAGGCGGGCACCAACATCGTCGGCGGCGTGAACGCGCGCAAGGCCGGCACCACCGTGACGCACGAGAAGCCGGGCGTCGGCGAGGTCGAGCTGCCGGTCTTCGGATCGGTCAAGGAGGCCATGGAGCAGACGGGCGCCGACGTGTCGGTCGCCTTCGTGCCGCCGGCCTTCACGAAGGCCGCGATGATCGAGGCCATCGACGCCGAGATCCCGCTGCTCGTTGTCATCACCGAGGGCGTGCCCGTCGGCGACACCGCCGAGGCCTGGGCGCACGCCAAGGCCAAGGGCAACAAGACGCGCATCATCGGGCCGAACTGCCCCGGCATCATCACGCCGGGCGAGGCGCTCGCGGGCATCACGCCGGCCAACATCACGGGCAAGGGCCCCATCGGCCTCGTGTCGAAGTCGGGCACGCTGACCTACCAGATGATGTTCGAGCTGAAGGACTTCGGCTTCTCGACCGCCATCGGCATCGGCGGCGACCCGGTCATCGGCACGACGCACATCGACGCGCTCGAGGCGTTCGAGAACGACCCCGAGACCAAGGCGATCGTCATGATCGGCGAGATCGGCGGCGACGCCGAGGAGCGCGCGGCCGAGTACATCAAGGCCAACGTCACCAAGCCGGTCGTCGGCTACGTCGCGGGCTTCACGGCCCCCGAGGGCAAGACGATGGGCCACGCCGGCGCGATCGTCTCGGGCTCGGCCGGTACCGCCGCCGCGAAGAAGGAGGCCCTCGAGGCCGCCGGCGTCAAGGTCGGCAAGACCCCCAGCGAGACCGCCGCGCTCATGCGCGAGATCATGCAGTCGCTGTAAGTCTCACTCGCACGAAGGCCTCGCCCGATCCGGGCGGGGCCTTCGTCGCGTCCGGGGGGCGGTGCCCGCGCTCGCGCTCGCGCCGGGTCAGCCGACGGGCGTGATCGCGAACACCGGGTGAGCCGGCGCGATCTCCTCGAACGCCGCGAGGTCGGCGGCCGGAGCCGCCGCCACGTGCGGGCGGACGATCGGCACCTGGCGCACGTACGCCTTCAGCACGGGGGCCGCGGCGCGGGTGTCGAGCTCCTCGGCGCGGACGCGCTCGACGCGCGAGCCGCGGTGCAGCGTCGCCTCCCCGGCCGCGCGCAGGTTGTGGACCCACCCGACCGGTCCGTACGGCGCGACGAGGTACCGGCGCCCGTTCACGAGGATCGGCGTCACGGGCACGGTGCGCGGCTCGCCCGTGGCGCGGCCGGCGACGGTGAGCGATGCCACGCCACCGGGCGCGAGTCCGCGCCGCCCGAGCGCGGCCATGATCCGGTCGATCCGTCGCCGCAGGGGAGTGAGCCGATAGGTGCCCGTCATGAGGTCAGGCTGGGGCCTCCGTCCGGCGGGGAGGAATCGGGTGCCTCGCATTCGTCCTACGCTGGAGTCATGCCGCTGAAGGGTGAGTACCTGCCGAGCACCGCCGAATGGGCTCGCACGCAGGCCGAGACATACGAAGCGACGAACGGTGCCGAGGCGAACACGCTGCGCGGGGTGCCGGTCATCGTGCTGACGACCGTGGGTGCCAAGAGCGGCGGCCTGCGCAAGACCGCGCTCATGCGGGTCGAGCACGAGGGCCGCTACGCCGTCGTGGCGTCGAAGGGCGGGGCCCCGGAGCCGCCGCAGTGGTACTTCAACCTGCGCGCGAACCCGCACGTCGAGCTGCAGGACGGCGCGGTCAAGCGCGACTACCTCGCGCGCGAGCTCGACGGCGCCGAGTACGACGAGTGGTGGGAGCGCGCGGTCGCCGTGTGGCCCGACTACGCCGAGTACCAGAAGAAGACGGATCGCAGGATCGCCGTCTTCTTGCTCGAGCCCACCGAGGACTGACACCGGCCCGGACCGTTCCCGGCATGGGCGCAGGGGATCGGAGGCCGGGCGACCTAGGCTCGGTAGCGCCCATGCATCGCCTCCTCGTCGCCCTGCTCGCCGCGATCGACGCCGCCGTCGCGGCGGCCGTCGCCGTCGGCGTCGTGCTCGCGCCCCTCACGCTCCTGTGGATCTTCTCGTTCGGCGGCGGCGCCGACTGGCAGGCGCTGTGGCCGGCGACCGCGCGCATCTGGCAGCTGGGCATGCTCGTGCCCGTCGAGCTGACCCTCGGCGACGAGTTCCTCGCCGCCGCGTCGCTGCCGCAGGAGGCCGCGTCGTTCGCGGTCTCGCTCGCGCCCCTCGCCTTCGCCGGGTTCGTCGTGCTCTTCGCCGCCCGCTCGGGGGGCCGCGCGGTGGCGGCGGGCGCCTGGATCACCGGCACGGTCGCGGGGGCGGCGACCACGGCGCTCATCGCGGCGATCGTGCTGCTCACCTCCGACAACCCCGTGGCGGTCGTGCACCCGGCCCCCGCGGTGCTCTGGCCCACGCTGCTCTACGCCGCCGGCGCGCTCGGCGGCGTCATCGCCGAGGCCTGGCGGGAGGGCGACGGCGGACCGATCGATCGCGTGCACGACGTGCTGGACGGGCTCGCCGTGGCGTGGCGCGAGGTGCCCGCGCTCGCGGTCCGCGGGGCGGCGATCGTCGTCGTGGGGCTCCTCGGTGCCGCCGGTGTCGCGCTGGCACTGTCGGTCGTTCTCCGTGGCGGCGAGGTGGTCTCGCTCTTCGAGGCGGCGCACGTGGACGCGCTCGGTGCCACGGGCCTCACCCTCGCCCACCTCGCCTACCTGCCGACGGCGCTCGTCTGGGCGGCGTCCTGGATCGCCGGGCCCGGCTTCGCGGTCGGCGCCGGCACGACCGTCTCTCCCGTGAGCACGGATCTCGGTGTCGTCCCCGCGCTGCCGATCTTCGGGCTGCTGCCCGAGCACGGCGCGGCGCCGCTGCTGCTCGCCGCCCTCATCCCCGTGGCGCTCGGCGCGATCGCGGGATGGGCGGCTCGCGCACGCTTCGTCGTCGAGCTCGACGCCGCCGCGGCCGAGGAGGGCGGCGCCGGAGCGCGCGCCCCCGAGCCCGTGCTGCCGCGCCTGGTCGTGGCGCTCGGGATCGCGGTGCTGTCGGGGGCGGCCGCCGCGGCGCTGGCCGCGGCCGCGTCCGGCGCCATGGGCCCGGGGCGCCTGGCGGAGGCGGGACCGGAGCCGGGTGCCCTCGCGCTCGCCGTGGGCCTCGAGGCCGCGGTGGGCGCCGGGATCCTGCTGCTCGGCCCCCGACCCGAGCGGTGGCACGGCGACTACGACGAGGTCGCCGGCGCCGAGGCCGACGCCCTCGACACCGCCTGAGCGACCGCCTCGACGTCGGTCGTGATCATCCCCACGGTGACGCGGATGCGGTCACGGCCGTCGGTCGTCGTCGTGATCTGGTCGCGGAAGAACGCGCTTCCCGCCGCGACGCGAATGCCCTGCGCGGCGAGGCCGACGATCGCGGCCCTCTCGTCGTCGACGGGCACCCACGCATTGATGCCGTCGGCGATGGTCGTCCGCCCGACATCGCCCAGCGCGTCCGCGAAGCGCCGCTGCCGTGAGGCGTACGCGGACCGTGCCCGCGCGACCTCCGCGATCGACTCGCCATCCGTGAGCAGCTCGGCGAGCGCATGCTGGATGAGGCGCGGCACCCACCAGGGGCCGAGCGTGCGACGGCCCTCGATGCGGGCGATCAGCGCGGCCGGCCCGCTCAGCGCCGCGATGCGCAGATCGGGCCCGTGCGACTTCGAGAACGATCGCACGAGCACGGTCTGATCGGGCAGATGCCGGCCGAGCGTGACGGACTCCGCCTGCGCGATCGAGCCCGAATGATCGTCCTCGATCACCGTGATGTTCCGTCCCCGCGGGGAACGACGGATGACCTCCGCGAGCTCCTGGGCGCGATCGGCGGTCATGGACACGCCGGTGGGGTTGTGCGCACGGGGCTGCAGCAGGAGCACGCGGGGCCCGACCGACATCGCGTCGGCGAGCGCCGCCGGCACCACACCCTGCTCGTCGACCGCGACCGGCACGATCCCCAGATCGTGTGCGTCGAGCAGGTCGTAGAACGGCGGGAACGTCGGCTGCTCGACGACCACCCGGTCGCCGAAGCGCGTCAGCTGCTGCAGCGAGCGGTCGATGCCGTCGAGAGCGCCGCTGACGACGGTCAGCGCGTGCCCCTCGATCGGCCACCGCTCGCGCAGCAGGCGCTCGAGCCGTGGCAGCAGCGGGACGTCGTGGTAGCTGGCGGTCACCGCCTGCGGTGCGGCACGCGTGAAGGCGCGAGCGAGCTGCGGCAGCAGCAGCGGGTCGGGCGTGCCCCGCGAGAGATCGAGCCGCGTGGCGTGGACGTGTCCGGCGAGGCGGCGCGTGTGCGGGGCGACCTCGCGCGCGGTCGTGGCGCGGATGAAGGTCCCCGCGCGCCCGCGGGAGACGATCGTCCCCGCCCCCGAGAGGGCGCGCCACGCGGTCGACACGGTCGCCGGGCTCACTCCCAGCGACCTCGCGACCTCGCGCACCGTCGGCAGGCGGTCGCCGGGGGCGAGCGTGCCGTCCGCGACGAGCCGCGCGAGCGAGGCGGCGATCCCGGACGGCGTGGGGCTCTCGATGCGCTGCGCGAGCGTTCCTGCCGTGGCGACGGGTGTCATGTGTCGATCCTGCAGCGGCACGCGGCCGCGCTGCACGGGCAGGACCGCGAATTTACGGGGGAGGTGGAAAGCGAAATCTCAGAGAAATGTCCAAGCGCGACAGTGACGCAATCACGAGCCGGCAGACGGCGTCACACCGCGGAGGAGCCGAGATGACCACAGTTCGCGTCGCGATCAGCCAGACCACCTGGACGGGCGACAAGGCGTCCATGCTCGACAAGCACGAGCAGTTCGCTCGCGACGCCGCCGCCCAGGGCGCGCAGGCGATCGGCTTCCAGGAGCTGTTCTACGGTCCGTACTTCGGCATCACGCAGGATCAGAAGTACTACCGCTATGCCGAGCCCGCCGACGGGCCGATCGTGCAGCGCTTCGCGGATCTGGCCAAGGAGCTCGGCATCGTGACGGTCCTGCCGATCTACGAAGAGGCCATGGCCGGCGTGTACTACAACACGAGCGTTCTGGTCGACGCCGACGGGACGGTGCTCGGCAAATACCGCAAGCACCACATCCCGCACGTCGAGAAGTTCTGGGAGAAGTTCTACTTCCGTCCCGGCAACCTCGGCTACCCGGTCTTCGAGACGGCCATCGGCAAGGTCGGCATGTACATCTGCTACGACCGCCACTTCCCCGAGGGATGGCGGGAGCTGGGCCTGAACGGCGCCGACATCGTGTTCAACCCCAACGCGACCAAGCCCGGCCTGTCGAACCGGCTGTGGGAGATCGAGCAGCCGGCCGCCGCGGCCGCGAACGGCTACTTCGTGGCGGCGCCGAACCGCGTCGGTCGCGAGGACAACGAGTACGGCGACCTCGCCGTCGACTTCTACGGCAGGAGCCAGTTCGTCGACCCGCGCGGCAACCTCGTGGGCGACTACGGATCGTCCGAGCACGAAGAGCTGCTCGTGCGCGACCTGGACTTCGGGCTCATCCGCGAGGCGCGCGACAGCTGGCAGTTCTACCGCGACCGCCGCCCCGACTCGTACACCGCGATCCCCGCTCCCTGAGAGCCGCGGGCCAGGCAGCCGACACCTGACAGGAGCAACGCATGAGCACGACACTCATCACCGGTGGAACGGTGGTCAGCGCCACCGGCCGCGGCCTCGCCGACGTGCTGGTCGACGGCGAGCGGATCGTCGCGGTGCTGGAGCCCGGGTCTCAGATCGTCGGGGCGGATCTGACGCACACGGTCGACAGGGTCATCGACGCGACGGGCAAGTACGTCATCCCCGGCGGGATCGACGCACACACGCACATGGAGATGCCCTTCGGCGGCACCTTCGCGAGCGACACGTTCGAGACCGGCACGCGTGCGGCGGCATGGGGAGGGACGACGAGCATCGTCGACTTCGTCGTGCAGTACCCCGACCAGAACATCCTCGATCAGTACCAGGCGTGGCAGGAGAAGGCCGCGGGGGAGTGCGCGATCGACTACGGCTTCCATCAGATCCTCTCCGACGTGCAGACGTCCTCGCTGCACGCCATGGACGAGCTGGTGGCCGAGGGCGTGACGAGCTTCAAGCTGTTCACGGCCTACAAGGGCGTGTTCCTCTCGGACGACGGCCAGATCCTCCGCGCGTTCCAGAAGGGCGCCGAGAACGGCGCCATGATGATGATGCACGCGGAGAACGGCTCGATCATCGACGTGCTGCAGCAGCAGGCGCTCGAGGCCGGGCACACCGGACCCGAGTGGCACGGCCTCACTCGTCCCTGGGAGACGGAGGAGGAGGCGACGCACCGCGTGATCATGATCTCGCGGCTCACCGGCGCGCCACTGTACGTCGTCCACGTGAGCGCGAAGCAGGCCGTGGAGCAGATCGCCGCGGCGCGGGACGCGGGCTACAACGTGTTCGGCGAGACCTGCCCTCAGTACCTCTACCTGTCGCTCGAGGAGCAGCTGGCCGCGAAGAGCGCGGAGTGGGGGGAGCTGGAGGGCGCCAAGTGGGTGTGCTCCACCCCGTTGCGGTCGCACCACGACGGCCACCAGGACGCCATGTGGCGCAGCCTGCGCACGAACGACATCCAGATGGTCTCGACCGACCACTGCCCGTTCTGCATGAAGGAGCAGAAGGAGATGGGGATCGGGAACTTCGCGAAGATCCCGAACGGCATCGGAAGCGTCGAGCACCGCATGGACCTGATGTACCAGGGCGTCGTGGAGGGGCGGATCACGCTGGAGCGCTGGGTCGAGATCACCTCGACCACGCCGGCGCGGATGTTCGGGATGTACGGGCGCAAGGGCGTCATCCAGCCCGGCGCCGACGCCGACATCGTCGTCTACGACCCCGATGGCCACACCTCGATCGGCGTGGGCAAGACGCACCACATGAACATGGACTACTCGGCCTGGGAGGGCTTCGAGATCGACGGCCATGTGGACCTCGTCATGTCGCGCGGCCAGGTGATCGTCGATGACAGGGGCTACATCGGCCGCAAGGGTCACGGCCGGTACATCAAGCGCGGCCTGAGCCAGTACCTGAGCTGAGCGGAGGCGACACACATGGATTTCGGAATCGTCCTGCAGAACGACCCGCCCGCGTCGCGCGTGGTCGACCTCGCCGTCCAGGCGGAGAACCACGGCTTCAGCCACGTCTGGACCTTCGACTCCCACCTGCTGTGGCAGGAGCCCTACGTCGTGTTCAGCCAGATCCTGGCCGCCACGCGCAAGGTGAAGGTGGGGCCCTTCGTCACCAACCCCGCCACCCGCGACTGGACGGTGACGGCCTCCCTCTACGCGACCCTCAACGAGATGTTCGGCAACCGCACGGTGTGCGGCATCGGGCGGGGCGACAGTGCGGTGCGCGTGCTGAACGGGCGGCCCTCCTCGCTGCAGGAGCTGCGCGAGGCGATCCACGTCATCCGCGAGCTCGCGAGCTCCCGCGCGGTGCAGCACAACGGCGCGACGCTGCGCTTCCCATGGTCCGTCGGCAGCGAGCTCGAGATGTGGGTCGCCGCGTACGGGCCCAAGGCGCTGCAGCTGACCGGCGAGGTGGGAGACGGGTACATCCTGCAGCTGGCCGACGTCGACATCGCGAAGTGGATGATCACGGCGGTGCGCGAGGCGGCCGAGCGGGCGGGCCGCGATCCCGACGCGATCACCTTCTGCGTCGCCGCGCCGTTCTACATCGGCGACGACATCGAGCACATGCGCAACCAGACCCGCTGGTTCGGCGGGATGGTCGGCAATCATGTGGCCGAGGTGGTGCGCCGCTACGGCGCCGACGGGGCCGTGCCGCAGGCGCTGACCGACTACATCGACAAGCGCGAGGGATACGACTACAACTCGCACGGCAGGGCCGGCAACGACCACGTCGACTTCGTGCCCGACGAGATCGTCGACCGATTCTGCGTGCTGGGCACGCCGGAGCAGCACATCGAGAAGCTCGAGCAGCTCCGCGAGGTCGGCGTGCACCAGTTCGCCGGATACCTCCAGCACGACAACAAGGAGGAGACGATCCGGGCCTACGGCGAGACGGTGATCCCGGCCATGCGGGAGAGGGTGCTGGCCAAGGTATGAGCGCCGTGTCGACGAGTTCTGCGCGTGTCCACCGCGGGCGCGGCGCCCGCGCGTGGGCGTGGGGCGCGGGCGGGATCATCCTGCTTGCCGCGCTGTGGGAGCTCTACCGGCTGACCGGGCCGGAAGACGGCGTCGTGATCGGCGGCGTGCGGGTGCTGCCGCGGGCGATCGACCTCGCGATGCCCCACGTGTGGGACATGGTGGCGCGACTGTTCGCCGGCGAGACGCGGGCCGCCACGGCCGACGCGCTGTGGTGGGCGGTCGCGCAGGCGTCGTTCGTGACGCTCGGCACCGCGGCCGCTGGTCTTGCCGTCGGCGTCGTGGTCGGCATGGGGTTCGCGCTGCTGATGCTCGCCTTCCGCGTGGCGCGCTGGGCGCTGCTGCCGTGGATCGTGCTCAGCCAGACGGTTCCCCTCATCGCCTTCGCGCCGCTCGTGCGTGCGTGGGGCTCGCGCATCGAGATCGGCGCGTTCGAGTGGCAGGACTGGATGAGCGTGGCCCTCATCGCGAGCTATCTGGCGTTCTTCCCGGTGGCCGTGGGGGCGCTGAGCGGGCTCGACGCCCCCGACCGGATCCATCTCGAGCTGATGCGGACATACGGCGTCGGGTGGTGGCGCACGCTGCTCGCGCTGCGCCTGCCCGCCGCCGTCCCGCACCTGCTCACGGCGCTGCGCCTCGCGGCGGCGAACGCCATCGTGGGGGCCGTCGTCGCCGAGGTCTCGACCGGCGCGCGCGACGGCGTCGGCCGCATGGTGGTCCAGTTCGCGGGTCAGGCCTCGTCCGATCCGCCCAAGGCCTGGGCACCCATCTTCGGTGCCGTGGCACTGGGCCTCCTCGCCGCCGGCTCGGTCGCGCTCGCCGGCTGGCTCCTCAAGGACTATCGACGCGTGGAGGTGTCGTCCCGATGACGACCGAACAGCACCCTGGGACGTCGGCGGTCGCGATCGCCGGCGTCGACAAGATCTTCGCCACCCGCTCGGGCACGGTGCACGCCCTCAGCGGGGTGGACCTCGCCATCGCGCCGGGCGAGTTCGTCTCGCTGATCGGGCCATCGGGATGCGGCAAGTCCACGCTGCTGCGGCTGATCGCCGATCTCGATCAGCCCACGAACGGATCCGTGGAGCTGTTCGGCAAGCCGGCGGCGAGGGCTCGCATCGATCAGGACTACGGCATCGCGTTCCAGCAGGCGGGCCTGCTGCCGTGGCGCACCGTCGCCGACAACATCGGACTGCCGCTGCAGCTGCACGGCTGGAGCGCATCGGACCGCCGCGAGCGTGTCGCGGAACTGCTCGAGATGGTCGGCCTGGCGGACTTCGCCGACCGCCACCCCGACCAGCTCTCCGGCGGCATGCAGCAGCGCGTGGCGATCGCCCGCGCGCTCGCCGAGAAGCCGCGGCTGCTGCTCATGGACGAGCCCTTCGGGGCGCTCGACGAGATGACCCGCGAGCGCATGCAGTCGGAGCTGCTGCGCATCTGCGCCGAGACGAGCGCGGCCGTGGTGTTCGTGACGCACTCGATCCCCGAGGCGGTGTACCTTTCCGACCGCGTCGTGGTGATGTCGCCTCGCCCCGGCCGCATCAGCGACGTCGTCTCGATGCGGCTGGTCGGCACGTCCGACCGCACCGAAGAGCTGCGCGAGGACGAGGGCTACTTCGAGATGATCACCGCCGTGCGCGAGGCGCTGCACGCGGGTGAGGGGCGCCCGGGGGCGCTGGCGCGCGGAGTGGAGACGCGATGACGGCATCCGTGACCGACGCTCCCCGGATCCGGGCGGCGGGCGGCGCCGCGCGGTGGGGTGTGGTCGCCGCTCCCGTGGCGCTGGGGCTGGCCGTGCTCGGCGTGTGGCAGCTGCTCGTCAGCGTCGTGGGCGTCGACGACTACCTGCTGCCCAGCCCCGGAGCCATCGCGGGTGAGTTCGCGGCGTTCCTCCCCTCGGTGCTCGAGGGCGCGCGCGTCACGGGGCTGAACGCGCTGCTCGGCCTCGTCGCCGGCTCGCTCGTGGCCGTGCTGCTGGCCGCCCTGGCCGCGGCCAGCCGCGCGATAGACGGCATGACGGCGCCCCTCGTGGCCGCTCTCGCGGTCGTGCCGATCGTCGCGCTGGCGCCGGTCCTGAACACCATGTTCGGCGCCGACAGTCAGCTGGGGCGCCAGGTGATCGCGGGCATCGCCGCGTTCACACCCGTGTTCCTGGGGACCCTGCGCGGGCTGCGGCAGGCGCTTCCGCTGCACCGCGACCTGATGCACGTCTTCGCCGCCACACCCGTGCAGGCCTTCCGCACGGTGACGCTGCCGACCGCGACCCCGCACATCCTCACCGGACTGCGCGTCGCGAGCTCGCTGTCCGTGATCTCGGCGCTCGTCGCCGAGTACTTCGGAGGCCCGCGCGGCGGCCTCGGCGGCCTCATCTCGACCTACGCCGCGCAGAGCGCGTACGCGCGGAGCTGGGCATTCGTCGTCGGCGCCATCCTGCTGGGCGTGCTGTTCTATCTCGTCACCAGCGGCCTCGAACGGCTCGCGCGCCGTCACCGGCACTGAATCTTCGCCACCGGCGAAAGCACCACCGCACCAACCGAGCATCACCCGCCTCTCTCGCAGAGAACCATCTCGGAAGGAACACCATGAACCACAGCACACCCGCTTCCCACAGAGCCTCGACCCGACGTCGTCTGCTCGCCTTCGCCTCGATCGGTGCGGCCGCATCGCTCATCCTCTCCGGCTGCGCGTCGGGGCCGGATGAGGCCGCTGGCGGGGGCGACGGCGAGGAGCTGACGCCCGTGACCCTGCAGCTGCAGTGGCTCGCGCAGGCGCAGTTCGCCGGCTACTACGCCGCGCTCGAGCAGGGCTTCTTCGAAGAGGAGGGCCTCGACGTCGAGATCGTCGAGTCGGGCGGCGACATCGTTCCGCAGGACGCGCTCGTCGCCGGCGACGTCGACTACGCGATCGCGTGGGTGCCGAAGGTGCTCGGATCCATCGAGCAGGGCGCCGACGTCACCAACGTCGCGCAGATCTTCCAGCGCTCGGGCACCCTCCAGATCGCGTGGGCGGACTCCGGCATCGACTCCGTCGCCGACTTCGAGGGCCGTCGCATCGGCTCCTGGGGCTTCGGCAACGAATGGGAGATCTTCGCGGCGATGGCGGCCGAGGGCCTCGACGCGTCGAGCGTCGAGATCATCACCCAGTCCTTCGACATGAACGCGTTCCTGCAGGGCGACATCGACGCCGCGCAGGCGATGACGTACAACGAGTACGCGCTGCTCCTCGAGACGGTGAACCCGGACACGGGGGAGCTCTACCAGCCCGAGGACTTCAACGTCATCGCGTACGAGGACACCGAGGGGGCGATGCTGCAGGACGCGATCTGGGCAGACACCGAGCGGCTCGAGAGCGACGAGGAGTACGCCGAGACGACGGTCGCCTTCCTGCGCGCCGTGATCAAGGGCTGGGCCTACGCCCGCGACAACGCCGAGGAGGCGGCGCAGCTCACGGTGGACGCCGGCTCCGCCTGGCCGATCGGGCACGAGACGTGGATGGCGAACGAGACGAACAAGCTGATCTGGCCCGCCGAGAACGGCATCGGATACATCGATCCGGCCGCGTGGGACGCGACGGTGGAGGGCGCCCTCCGTGCCGTCAATGAGCAGGGCGCCCGTCTCATCACGGAGGAGCCGCCCGCGACGGCCTACGACAACACCTACATCGAGCAGGCGATCGCCGAGCTCGAGGAGGAGGGGATCGACGTGCGCGGCGAGTCGTACACGCCGCTCGAGGTGACCCCGACCGAGGGCGGCGAATGAGCAACGGCATCACCGAGGTCGCGGGCGGCGAGGGCACGAGGGTCTGGGATCACGACGGCA
>NZ_JBMDJT010000060.1:0-6626 GCF_057809335.1 Microbacterium sp. FG3
CGCGCTCGACGGGTTCGGGCTCGACGTGTCGGGCCGGGTAGCGCTCGACATGGGCGCCTCGACGGGCGGGTTCACGCAGGTGCTGCGCGAGCGCGGCGCCGAGCCGGTCATCGCGGTCGACGTGGGGCACGGGCAGCTCGCGCCCGAGGTGGCGGCCGATCCGGCGGTGCGCCCGGTGGAGGGCTTCAACGTGCGCTACATGACGCCCGAGGCGCTCGCCGAGGCCGGCGGCGTCGCGCAGGCCCCCGGCGTGATCACCGGCGATCTGTCGTTCATCTCGCTCACGCACGTCCTGCCCGCCGTCGCGCGGGTCGCCGCGGCCGACGCCGACATCGTCCTGCTCGTGAAGCCGCAGTTCGAGGTGGGCCGCGGCGGCGTGCGCGAGGGGATCGTCACCGACGCCGGCGCGCGCGTGACGGCGGCGCTCGACGTGCTGTGGAGCGCGCAGGACGCCGGCCTCGGGTGCCTCGGCGTGCTGCCCTCGCCGATCGCCGGATCGCGCGGCAACCGCGAGCTGCTCGTGCACCTCGCGCCCGGGCGCGGCCGGCGGCCCGACGCGTGGGCCGGCGCCGTCGAGGCCGCCGCGCGGGGCTGACGGCGGCCGGCGCGACCCGCCTGTGGATGGGCGCCGCGGGCACCCGTCGATCCGACAGAATGGATGGAATGGCTAGCGGGGGAGGACCATGACAGAGCGCAGGATCCTCGTCGTCGCGCATGCGCACCGCGACGACACCGTCGACGCGGCGATGAGCGTGGTCGACGCGCTCCGCCGGTCCGGTGCCGTGCCGGTGCTCGACCCGCAGGACCGCGCCGAGCTCGCGGCCGTCGTGCCGGCGTTCGCGGAGGTCGCGGCGCTGGGGCAGGACGTGGCGCTCGCCGACGTCGACCTCGCCATCGTCCTCGGTGGCGACGGCACCATCCTGCGCGCCGCCGAGCTCGTGCGCGAGGGCACCGCTCCCGTGCTGGGCATCAACATGGGCCACGTCGGCTTCCTGGCCGAGATCGAGCGCGACGACATGGACGAGGCCGTGCGGCGCGCCATCGCCGGCGACTACGACGTGGAGGAGCGGCTCGCGCTCGACGTGAGGGTGCGCGACCGCCGCGGCGAGATCGTGTTCGAGACGTGGGCGCTGAACGAGGCGTCGATCGAGAAGGACATGCCCGGGCGCATGATCGAGGTGGTCCTCGAGGTCGACGGGCGCCCGCTGTCGAGCTTCGGCGCCGACGGGTGCGTCGTCGCCACGCCGACGGGATCGACCGCCTACGCGTTCTCCGCGGGAGGCCCGGTGATCTGGCCCACCGTGCAGGCCATCGCCGTCGTCCCCGTCTCGGCCCACGCGCTGTTCGCGCGCCCCCTCGTCGTCGGCCCCGAGCACACGGTCGCCCTCGAGGTGAAGGGCGGGATCGCCGGGTCGGGCGAGCTGTGGTGCGACGGCCGCCGCTCGCACCCGCTGCCCGCCGGCGCACGCGTCACGGTCCGGCGCTCGGAGCGGCCCGTCCGCCTCGCGCGGCTGCACCCCGCCGCGTTCACCGACCGGCTCGTGCGCAAGTTCCAGCTGCCCGTGCACGGCTGGCGCGGCCCCACGGGCACGATGATGACCGACGCCGTGAGTGTCGTGCCGCTGCACGACGACGCGGATGTCGCGGATCCCGTCGCGGGCGCAATGCCGGGAGGTGCCGAGCGGTGATCGAGGAGATGCGCCTGCGCGACCTCGGCGTGATCGCCGAGGCCGCCCTGCCGTTCGGGCCGGGCTTCACCGCCGTGACGGGCGAGACGGGTGCCGGCAAGACCATGGTCGTGACGGGCCTCGGCCTGCTGCTCGGCGCGCGCGCCGATTCCGGCGCCGTGCGCGCCGGTGCGCCCCAGGCGTCGGTCGAGGGCGTCTGGATCGTGCCGGAGCACGGCGCCGTGGCCGAGCGCGTGCGCGAGGCCGGCGGCGACCTCGAGCCGATCGGCGAGGGGCGTGCCGAGCTCTACCTCTCGCGCAGCCTCTCGGCCGAGGGCCGCAGCCGCGCGGGCGTGGGAGGCCGCACGGCCCCGGCGGGCGTGCTCGCCGACCTCGCCGAGCACCTCGTGGCCGTGCACGGCCAGTCCGAGCAGCTGCGCCTGAAGTCGGCGGCCGCCCAGCGCGACGCGCTCGACCGCTTCGGGGGCGAGGCCGTGGGCGCCGCGCTCGCGGCGTACCGCGGGGCCTTCGACGCGTGGCGGGCCATCGACCGCGAGCTGACCACGCTCACGACCGAGCGCGACGCCCGCGCGGCCGAGGCCGAGGCGCTGCGGCAGACGCTCGCCGAGATCGAGCAGATCGCGCCGGAGCCCGGCGAGGACGCGGCGCTCGCCGAGCGCGCGGAGCGCCTCGCGAACGCCGAGGAGCTGCGGGCGGCGGCGGCGCTCGCGCGCGAGGGCCTGTCGAGCGAGGAGGGCGCGCCCGATGTGGCGTCGATCCTGGCGGAGGCGCGGCGCGCGCTCGAGCGCGCGGGCGACCCGACGCTCGGCGCGATCGCCGAGCAGCTCGCCGACCTCGGCTACCGCGCGGCCGACCTCGCCGTCGAGCTGTCGGGCTTCCTCGCCGACCTCGACGAGTCCGGCCCGCTGGAGCTCGCGGCCGTGGAGGAGCGCCGCGCGGCCGTGGCGTCGCTCGTGCGGGCACACGGATCGCTCGACGCGGCGATCGCGCTGCTCGAGACCGGATCGGCGCGCCTGGCGGAGCTGGACGACGACGGCGACCGGATCGAGCGGCTCGCGGTGCAGCGCGACGAGGCCCGCGCGGAGCTGGACGCCCGCGCGGCGGAGCTGACGGCGGCCCGCACCGATGCGGCCGCCCGGCTCTCCGCGGCCGTGACCGAGGAGCTGCACGCGCTCGCGATGCCCGACGCCGCCGTCACGGTCGCGGTGCGCGAGGGCGCCGAGGCCGCGCACGGCCGCGACGATGTGGCGTTCCTGCTGGCCCCGCACCCCGGCGCCGAGCCGCGGCCCGTGGCGAAGGGCGCCTCGGGCGGCGAGCTCAGCCGCGTGATGCTCGCGATCGAGGTCGTCATCGCCGCGACCGATCCCGTCCCCACGTTCGTCTTCGACGAGGTCGACGCCGGCATCGGCGGCGCCGCGGCCATCGAGGTGGGCAGGCGCCTGGCCAAACTCGCGGAGACCTCCCAGGTGATCGCCGTGACCCACCTCGCGCAGGTCGCGGCCTTCGCGAACAACCACCTCAGCGTGGTCAAGGCGAGCGACGGCACCGTCACCACCTCGAGCGTCCGGGCGCTCGAGGGCGCGGAGCGCGAAGCCGAGATGGCCCGCCTGCTCTCGGGCATGTCCGACTCGGACGCCGCCCTCACGCACGCTCGCGAGCTGCTGGCGATGGCGGACGCGCGGGTGTCGCGATGAACCCCACCATCGACTCGACTGTTAGGATAGAAGCCCGTGATGCAGACCACTTCTGAGGGCACCTCGGGTACGACGACCAAGCAGATCTTCGTGACGGGCGGTGTCGTCTCCTCCCTCGGTAAGGGGCTCACGGCCGCGAGTCTCGGCAATCTCCTGACCGCACGCGGACTGCACGTCGTGATGCAGAAGCTCGACCCGTATCTGAACGTCGATCCGGGCACGATGAACCCGTTCCAGCACGGCGAGGTCTTCGTGACCGACGACGGCGCCGAGACCGACCTGGACATCGGGCACTACGAGCGCTTTCTCGACGTCAACCTGAGCCAGGCCGCGAACGTGACGACCGGCCAGATCTACTCGCAGGTCATCGCGCGCGAGCGCCGCGGCGAGTACCTGGGCGACACCGTGCAGGTGATCCCGCACATCACCGACGAGATCAAGCGCCGCATGCGGCTGCAGGCCGAGGCCGACCCGCAGCCCGATGTGATCATCACCGAGGTGGGCGGCACCGTCGGCGACATCGAGTCGCAGCCGTTCCTCGAGGCCGCGCGCCAGCTGCGCCACGAGCTCGGGCGCGACAACGTCTTCTTCGTGCACGTCTCGCTCGTGCCGTTCATGGGCGCGTCGGGGGAGCAGAAGACCAAGCCCACGCAGCACTCCGTGGCCGCCCTCCGCCAGGTCGGCATCCAGCCCGACGCGCTCGTGCTGCGCAGCGACCGCCCCGTGACCGAGGCGAACATGCGCAAGATCGCGCTGATGTGCGACGTCGAGACCGAGGGCGTCGTCAACACCGTCGACCTGCCGAGCATCTACGACATCCCGTCGACCCTCAACGACCAGGGCCTCGACTCGTACATCGTGCGGCGGCTGGGCCTCACGAAAGCCGCCGAGGTGGACTGGACGCGCTGGGACCGCGTGCTGCAGGCGGTGCACAACCCCAAGCACGAGGTCACGATCGGCCTCGTCGGCAAGTACATCGACCTTCCCGACGCCTATCTCTCGGTGACCGAGGCGATCAAGGCCGGCGGCTTCGCGCAGGAGTCCAAGGTCAACATCCGCTGGATCCCCTCCGACCTGTGCGAGACGCCGGACGGCGCGCGCGAGCACCTCGCCGAGCTCGACGGCATCTGCATCCCGGGCGGCTTCGGCATCCGCGGCATCGAGGGCAAGCTCGGCGCGCTGCGGTTCGCCCGCGAGCAGGGCATCCCCACGCTCGGCCTATGCCTGGGCCTGCAGTGCATGGTCATCGAGTACGCGCGCAACGTGGCCGGGATCGACGGCGCCTCGTCGAGCGAGTTCGACCCCGAGACGCCCGCCGCCGTCATCGCGACCATGGCGGAGCAGGTCGAGATCCTCGAGGGCGGCGACCTGGGCGGCACGATGCGCCTGGGCCTGTACCCCGCGCGCCTCGCGGAGGGCTCGCTCGCCGCGGAGCTGTACGGCGCGACCGAGGTGCAGGAGCGCCACCGCCACCGCTACGAGGTGAACAACGCCTACCGCGACCGCATCGCCGAGGCCGGCATGGTCTTCTCGGGGCTGAACCCCGACCTGGACCTCGTCGAGTTCGTCGAGCTGCCGCGCGACGTGCACCCGTACTACATCGCCACGCAGGCGCACCCGGAGCTGCGCTCGCGCCCGACCGATCCGCACCCGCTGTTCCGCGGCCTCGTGGCGGCGGCGCTCGAGCGGCACCGCGCGAGCGAGCTGTTCGAGGTCGACGACGTCGAGGCCGGGGTCGAGGCCTGACGTGGAGCTGCACGACGAGCCGGGGGACATCCGCGTCCTCGACTCCGCCGTGGGGTACCGCGGGCGCGTGTGGGACGTCGTCGAGGACCGGATCGACTACAACGGCCGCGAGCTCGTGCGCCACTACATCGCTCATCCCGGTGCATCGGCGATCGTCGCCATCGACGACGCAGAGCGCGTGCTGCTGATCCAGCAGTACCGTCACCCGATCGCGTCGCGCGAGTGGGAGATCCCTGCGGGCCTGCACGATGTCGCGGGGGAGGACCACCTCGCCGGCGCACAGCGGGAGCTCGCGGAGGAGGCGGATCTCACGGCCGAGCGCTGGGAGCGGCTCGGCACCTTCGCGCTCAGCCCGGGCAGCAGCGCCGAGCGCATCGAGCTGTATCTCGCGACGGGCCTCACGCCCACGGCCGAGGCGTTCGCCCGCGAGGACGAGGAGTCCGACATGCGGCTCGAGTGGGTGCCGCTCGAGGAGGCGCTGCGCGCCGTCCGCGAGGGCCGTTTCGGCAACGCCACCCTCGCGCTCGGCGTGCTGCTGGCGGCCGATCGGATCCGCTCGCGCGAGGCCTGATGCGCGTCGAGCGCGCGATCGACGCCTACCTCAGGCACGTCACGATCGAGCGCGGCCTGAGCGATCACACCGTCGCGGCGTACCGGCGCGACCTCGCCGGCTACGGGGAGTGGCTGGCCGAGCGGGGGATCGCCGACACCGACGCGGTCACGGCGGCGATCGTGGCGGAGTTCGCCGCCGAGCGGGCCTCCGCCGATCCGCCGCCGGCCGCCTCGTCGCTCGCGCGGCTGCAGTCCTCGGTGCGCGGGCTGCACCGCTTCCTGGCGCGCGAGGGGCACGCGGCCGACGACCCCGCCCAGCGGCTACGGCCGCCCAAGCAGCCGCGGCGCCTGCCGAAGGCGCTCTCGATCGACCAGGTGGAGCGCCTGCTGCAGGCGCCGCCGCCCGACGAGCCGCTCGGCATCCGCGACCGCGCGCTGCTGGAACTGCTCTACGCGACGGGCGCCCGCGTCTCGGAGGCGATCGGCCTCGACGTGGACGACCTCGCGCACGGCGACGTCGTGCGCCTGCGCGGCAAGGGCTCGAAGGAGCGGATCGTGCCCGTCGGCTCGTACGCCCGCGCGGCGGTCGACGCGTACCTCACGCGCGTACGGCCCGATCTCGCCACGCGAGGGCGGGCCTCGCCGAAGCTCTTCCTCGGCGCGCGCGGCGCGCCCCTGTCGCGCCAGAGCGCGTGGCTGGTCATCCAGGCGGCCGCCGAGCGGGCGCAGCTGAGCGCCCACGTCTCGCCGCACACCCTGCGCCACTCGTTCGCCACCCACCTGCTGCAGGGCGGCGCCGACGTGCGCGTCGTGCAGGAGCTGCTCGGCCACGCCTCCGTCGCCACGACGCAGGTCTACACGCACGTCACGGTCGACACGCTGCGCGACGTCTACGCGACGAGTCACCCGCGGGCCCGGTAGTCCCGTCGCCTTCTGTGCCCTCCGG
>NZ_JBMDJT010000061.1:0-5694 GCF_057809335.1 Microbacterium sp. FG3
TAGCGAGAATCCAAGGGATGGCTAGGAAGAACTACACGGACGAGTTCCGGCAGCGCGCGGTGGACTTGTATGAGTCCACGCCGGGTTCGACGCTCAAGGGCATCGCCGGGGATCTCGGGATCTCTCGGGGTGCGCTGAAAGAGTGGGTCGACAAGTTCGGCTCCGGGGTCACGGTTGCCGCTGCGTCGCCGCCTGGGGCGACGGGGCGACCGGAGTCGCAGGCGGCGAAGGTCCTCGGGTAGGAGGCCGACCTCGCGGCCTTGCAGGCCGAGGCCCGCAAGCTCGAGACGGAGCGGGACATCCTCCGTCAGGCGGCGAAGTATTTCGCCGGGGAGACGAACTGGTGAACCGCTTCCAGTTTGTTGAGGATCACAAGGACGCCTACGGCGTGAAGCGGTTGTGTGAGATCGTCGAGGTTGCCCGCTCGTCGTTCTACGCCTGACTGGACTCCGCCGGGCGGCGAGCCGCGAAGGCGACAGACGACGCGGTGTTGGCGGCGCGGATCCGGGTGCTGCAAGACCCCGCTCAGGGTGGCGACCGCGCCTACGGGGCGCCCAGGATCACCGCCGACCTCAACGACGGTGTGCCCGTGGCGGAGCGGGTGAATCACAAGCGCGTCGCGCGGGTAATGCGTGAGCACCGTCTCGCGGGGATCCGGTTGCGACGACGGGTGAAGACCACGATCCCGGACCAGTCCGCCAGGCGCTTCCCCGACCTGATCGGACGGGACTTCTCCGTCGGCGACCCCGGCCGCCGCTACGTGGGCGACATCACCTACCTGCCTATCGCCGACGGCACGAACCTCTACCTCGCGTCCTGCATCGATCTCGGCTCCCGGAAGCTCGCGGGCTGGCAAGTCGCCGACCACATGCGCACCGAACTCGTCGAAGACGCCCTCCGTGCCGCGCACCGCGACCGCGGGTCGCTGGTCGGCGCGATCTTCCACTCCGACCACGGCAGCGTCTACACCTCGAAGGCCTACGCCGCGCTCTGCGAGCAGCTGGGCGTGACCCAGTCCACGGGCGCGGTCGGCACGAGTGCCGACAACTCACTCGCGGAAAGCTTCAACGCCACGCTCAAGCGCGAACTCCTCGCCGGCCGGTCAGCGTTCCCGGACCAGGCCACCGCCTACCGGGCCGTGTTCCGGTGGGCGAACCGCTACAACACTCGCCGGCGCCACTCCGCGATCGGCAACATCAGCCCGAACGCCTACGAAGCCGCACGCTCCGCTACGCTCGCGGAAGCGGCATAACCGAACCGACACCGTGTCCACGATCAAGGGCCAAGGCCGCTCCTCCGGACGCAGATCGTCCGACCGTTCGGTACGTGGCTAACATTCGACCATGGTGGAATCTTTTGCGTTCGTGTCGCCGAAGCTCTCCGTGCAGCCCGACGTGCGCGTTCTCGGCGCCCGCGAACACAACCTGCAGGATGTCGACCTCACGGTGCCGCGCGATGCAACGGTCGTCTTCACCGGTGTGTCCGGATCGGGAAAGTCCTCGCTGGCGTTCGGGACGCTGTACGCCGAGTCGCAGCGACGCTATTTGGAATCGGTCGCACCGTACGCCCGCCGTCTGATCGATCAGGCGGGAGTGCCCGATGTCGACTCGATCACGGGGATGCCGCCTGCGGTCGCCCTGCAGCAGCAGCGCGGTGCCGGGAATGCCCGATCGACCGTGGGCAGCATCACCACGTTGTCGAGCTTGGTGCGGATGCTGTACTCGAGGGCCGGGGACTACCCGGATGGGCAGCCGATGTTGTATGCGGAGGACTTCTCCGCGAACACGGTCCAAGGGGCCTGCCCGGAATGCCACGGCATCGGCCGCGTGTACACGGTGAACGAGGAGCAGATGGTCCCTGACCCATCGCTCACCATCCGCGAACGCGCCATCGCTTCCTGGCCGACCGCGTGGCACGGCCATCAGCTGCGCGACGTGCTGGTTGCGCTCGGTTACGACGTCGATGTGCCGTGGCGGGACCTGCCGAAGAAACACCGGGACTGGATCCTGTATACCGATGAGACCCCCTTCGTTCCGGTCCACTCCCGGCTCACACTCTCTGAGTCCAAAGCTGCGATCGAAGCAGGCGCGGAGCCGAGCTACTCGGGCACATTCGTCGGGGCTCGCCGGTACATTCTGGACACGTTCGCGAACACGAAGAGCGCCTCTATGAAGCGGCGCGTCGCGCAGTTCCTCACCGCTGCGATCTGCCCGGCCTGCGATGGCAAGCGGCTGAAGCCCGAGGCGCTGTCTGTCACGTTCGAAGGATTCGACATCGCCGAATTCTCCCAACTGCCGCTCCGGGAACTTGCCACGATCCTCTCGGGAGTCGTCGCACGCTTGGAGGACCACGAGGCCGCCTCTTCCGACGCTGCCTCTCTGCGTGCCGCGGGGGAAGGGCAGGGCGCTGCGGGCAAGGCTCCGCTTGCCCCTACGCCCGATGTGCGACCCACCGCAAGCCGAGCGCCAGAGAAGCGTGCTGCTGCGGTCCAGCTCGCTTCAGGGGTGTTGCAGCGGCTTCGTCCACTGGTCGATCTGGGGCTGGGTTACTTGTCATTGAGCCGGACGACCCCGACACTGTCGGGCGGCGAGCTACAGAGACTCCGGCTCGCGACGCAACTCAGCTCTGATCTTTTCGGGGTCGTCTACGTCCTCGACGAACCATCGGCGGGGCTGCATCCGCAGGACGTGGCGGCGCTCCTCGAGATCCTGGATGGACTCAAGGGGCGAGGGAACAGCCTGTTCATCGTCGAACACTCCGTGGCTGTGATGCGGCACGCGGACTGGCTGGTCGACATCGGCCCCGGTGCCGGTGAACACGGCGGCCGCGTGCTCTATAGCGGCCCGCCCGACGGGCTCGCCGACATCAAGGAGTCCGTGACACGCGGATACCTCTTCGGTGGCCGCGGTCTCCCTCTTCGCACACCCCGTGAGGCACGCAGTTGGCTGCGCCTGGAGAACGTGACGCGGAACAACCTGCACGACCTCACGGTCGATATCCCATTGGGTGTCTTCACCGCAGTTACGGGCGTGTCTGGGGCCGGCAAGTCGAGTCTGGTCAGTCAGGCGCTTCCATCGCTGCTTGGCGATCGCCTTGGCCGGGCTGTCCGGGCCGATGACGAGCCGGTCAGCGACGAGTCGTTCCTCTCGGATACGCCGGAACGTCTCGATGGGCGCGTCGCCGGGCCCGTCACCGGTGTACAGCGGCTCGTCACCATCGACCAGCGGCCCATCGGCCGGACGCCGAGATCCAACGTCGCCACCTACACCGGGCTGTTCGACCATGTCCGTCGTCGATTTGCAGACACCCCGGAAGCTCGTTCCCGCGGGTACAAGCCTGGCCGATTCTCCTTCAATGTCGCCGGCGGGCGCTGCCCGACCTGCGAGGGCGAGGGATCGGTGATGGTCGAGCTCCTCTTCCTGCCTTCCGTGTACACCGAATGCCCCGACTGCCACGGCAGCCGATACAAGGCATCAACGCTCGAGATCACGTGGAGGGGGCGCTCGATCGCGGACGTGTTGTCGATGAGCGTCGAGGAGGCGAACGTGTTCTTCGTGGGCGATGAGGAGATCACGCGGTCGCTGACCGCTTTGTCGGATGTGGGGCTCGATTACCTCCGGTTGGGTCAACCGGCAACCGAGCTCTCCGGGGGTGAAGCGCAGCGTGTCAAGCTCGCTACCGAGTTGCAGCGGGCGCAGCGCGGAGACACGCTGTACGTCTTGGACGAGCCGACGTCCGGGCTCCACTGCGCCGACACGGATCGTCTGGTCACGCATCTGCAGACGCTGGTCGATGCGGGCAACACGGTCGTCGCCGCGGAGCTGGACATGCGCGTTATCGCGGTGGCCGACTACGTGATCGATCTTGGACCCGGCGCGGGCGACGCCGGCGGGACCGTGGTTGCAGCTGGTACGCCCGCGCACGTCGCGGACAAGGGCGTCGGTGCTTCCGCGGGCTACCTCGCCGCCGCACTGCAGGCAGCCACCAACGTGACCCCATCGTGACGAGCGCGGCGCTGTGCGTTATGAGAATCGGACAGCGGCACGCTCGACGAGGTGGCGGTCTCAGGCGGGGAGCTTCGAGTCCAGGACGTCCAACTTCTCGATCGTCGGTTCGGAGAACCACAATCGCGGGTCACCCCCCACGCGATTGGGAGACACGCCCTGATATGGGAGTGGGGTTTGTCAAGGGGCAGGGGTGAGCGGACGCCGTGCCCGTCGGCTGCGGCGTCCGCTCGTTCCGGTCGTGTCGGGTGGTGACGCGCGTGTCGTGTTCGACGCGTTGTCACTCTGATATGCGCGGGTTGGTTACCGCATGACGGCTTGTTCGGCGGGGCGTTCACGCGAGTCTAGAGATCGAGCGTGGCCTGCTGGGCGGGTTGCTCATAGGGCGTGTCGCGAGTCGCCCGGACGCTGCCGTCACCACCGTCGGCGGCCGGAAGCTCAGGGCCGGGGTCAGGTCATGACGGCCAGGGACCAGCACCAGCCGGCCAGCTCGCGGGCGATCGCGGCGTTGGCGACGACGCTGCGCTTCCTGCGCGCCTGGAACCTGACCCACCGGTCGTGCAGACGCTGGTTGCCGGCATGCCCGCGGGCTCTCGCCTGGGCGCTGGCCCGGTCCCAGCGGGCGCGCATGACCGGTGAGGTGGGACGGTAGACGGGGCGGTGATGCCAGGCCGCTTCGATCAGCAGGCGACGGGCGTGGCTGTTGCCGGTCTTGGTGATCCCGCCCAGTGCGCGAGACGCGCCGGAGGAGGACTCTGACGGGGTCAGCCCGACATAGGCGCCGATGCGGTGCCCGTCCAGCCGGGTCCAGTCGCCGATCTCGACCGCGAGAGCGAAGCCGGTCAGCGTGGACACTCCGCGCAGGCAGCAGAGCCTGTTCACGACGTCGGTGAACTCGCTGTCCGCGGCCATGCGTGCGATCGCCGCGTCGAGTCGGTCACGGCGGTCGACGGCCTGGATCATCGCCTCGTAGGCAGCGTCGAACGCGGCCTGCAACCCGACCAGCTCAAACCGCTGGGATCGCAGCCACCCGTCGTGCGCGACGGTCCATGCCTTCCCGCCCGAGTACTGGATTCCCTGCCGCAGCAGCAGCTTGCTGACCCGGTGACGGGCGGACATCAGATCCCCGCGGGCATCCTCCCGAGCCCGCACCAGATCCCGGGCCGACTCCGCCTCGATGCTCGGGACCACCACCTCGACGACCTCGCCCAACCGCAGCAGCCGAGCCAGATGCACCGCATCCCGCGCGTCGGTCTTCACCCGGTCGCCCACCGGGCGCTGCAGCTTCGACGGAGCCGCGACCACGCACCGCGCTCCGGCAGCCGTGAGAGCGCGCGCCAACCCGAATCCGGTCGGCCCCGCCTCGTAGGTCGCAGCGACCGGCCCCGGAAGACCCGTCACCCAGGCGACGATCTCCTCGACGTCGGAACCCATGCGTCGCTGCACGAGCTCCCCGGTTCGCTCATCGATCGCGGCTGCGACCACGCTTCGCGCGTGCACATCCAGCCCGACACTCGTACGCTCAGATATCAACTGGGGCCTCCCTCACGTATGTGGCTCGGCAAGCCGGAACACCGGCCCGCAACCCACGGTCTACGCGAGTGGAGGCCCCAGGCTCAACCACTCATAGCGTCTAGGGCGTGTTGATCAAGAGGTTCCGCTCCTCGGTGGGTGAGTCTTGAACGGTGAC
>NZ_JBMDJT010000062.1:0-4586 GCF_057809335.1 Microbacterium sp. FG3
CCGCTGCCGGAACTCGTCCGTGTAGTTCTTCCTAGCCATCCCTTGGATTCTCGCTTCCCCAGCAACGTGCTGGAATCAGCGTGTCCAAGATCTGGGGTCAAGCGCCAGCCCTACTACCGGTGGCTGGCTGACCCCGTCACCACGAGCGAGGTGATGGAGGCGTATCGCGCGAACGCGTTGTTCGACGCGCATCGTGATGACCCGGAGTTCGGGCACCGGCTCCTCGCCGACGAGGCCCGCGATGCCGGTGAGGCGATGTCGGATCGCACCGCGTGGCGGATCGCGTCCAGCAACGGCTGGTTCAGCGCGTTCGGGAAACCCAAGCGCGGCAAGCACCGCCGGCCCGGCCCTCCGGTTCACGATGACCTGTGCGCGGTCGTCGATGAGCACGGCCGGACCCGGCACGTCTTCGCCGCCGATGCGCCGAACGAACTGTGGTTGACGGACATCACCGAGCACAAGACCGCCGAGGGCAAGCTGTACCTCTGCGCGATCAAGGACGCCTACTCCGGTCGCATCGTCGGATACTCCATCGACTCGCGGATGAAGTCCCGCTTGGCCGTCCAGGCGCTCGAGAACGCCGTCGCGATGCGCCGTGATGTCGCCGGCTGCGTGGTCCACAGCGACAGGGGCAGTCAATTTCGCAGTCGGAAGTTCCGGCGCGCGCTCACCCGTCATCGCATGGTCGGAAGCATGGGCAGAGTCGGCTCGAGCGGAGACAACGCCGCCATGGAAAGCTTCTTCGCGCTGCTGCAGAAGAACGTCCTCGACCGCCGCTCCTGGACCACCCGTGATCAGTTGCGCATCGCCATCGTCACCTGGATCGAACGGACCTACCACCGCCGCCGACGCCAGGCCCGCCTGGGCCGTTTGACCCCCATCGAGTTCGAGACCATCATGAACACGACCGTCGCACTGGCGGCGTGACTACAACCTGTCACCTATTCGTGCAGCAGTCCCTCGGCGTTGGAACCAGAGCATGAGCTTTCGCTCCGCTCGCCGTATCAGCTGCCGGAACGTGTAAAGGGCCCTTGTACACGTTGTACACGTTCCGGCAGCTGAAGAGAGACGCAGCCCTCTGTGCTCAGAATTCGGTAATGATGTTGAAGCCCTTCGTCGCAAAGTTCGACATGTTCTCGAAGACCTCGTTAACATCGCCCAGTCCGACCTCGCGTTCGATGAGCGCTTCGGGATCAAGGCGACCCAATGAAACCAGACCGAGAAGACCAGGGTACTTGGGCTGAGGGTTGCCGTAACTGCCGAGGACCTCGAGCTCGGCGGCCGTGACGAGATCGATGGGCACCTGTGCCATGCCCTTCTCCTCGGACCCGGTGAGTCCGACCTGGACGTGACGGCCTCCCTTGCGCAGAGACGTGATCGAATTCGTGATCGTCTCCTGGATGCCGAGGGCATCGATACCAACATCAGCCCCACCGCTGGTAATCTCCTTGATCGCGGCGGACACGTCGTCGGTGCGCGAGTTCACTCCTGCAATCGCACCGGTCTCTTTGGCTTTCTCGAGCTTGTCTTCGTCAATGTCGACGGCAATGACGCGGGCGCCTACCGCTGTCGCCGCTTGGATCGCAGAAAGGCCGACCCCACCAGCCCCTTGCACAGCCACCCAATCACCCGGTTCGATCTTGCCGCGAACGACGGCATGGTAGCCGGTCATGAACCGGCAGCCAAGGGCCGCAGCTGCCCGAGAGCTGACATCGTCGGGCAGAGCGATGAGATTCGCATCGGCTTCGGTCACCAGCAAGTACTGCCCATAGCTGCCTCCCGAGCCTGAGAAGCCGTATACAACGACGTTCTCGCAGATATTCGGGCGACCGGCCCGACAGAAACGGCACCGACCGCAACTGTGGTGGAAGGGTGCGGTGACGCGCTGGCCAGCCCGAAACCCGCGAACGTTCTTTCCCACCTCGACAATCTCACCGCCAAACTCGTGGCCCAGCACGGCGGGTACTTCGACGGTGGTGCCGAGCCATTGCAGGTCGCCTTGCCATCCATGCCAATCGCTGCGGCATATCCCTGAGGCCTCGACTCTGATTACCACATCTTCTGGGCCCGGTGTGGGATCGGCGACTTCGTCGACGACGAGGGGCTTCTTGATCTCTGTGACCACTGCTGCACGCATCTTCAACTCCTGTGTCGATTACATTCAAGAGACTGAACGATTGAATGTTTCAATGATGTTGCTGTCTTTCAGACTAGCAGGGTTGAGTTACTTCCGCTAGACCACCGGCGTGTACACGATGACCTCGTCGGGTACCACTCGTGGCATCAGCTGGTTACCGGCATCGCCGGGCTGCCTGCCCGGCTTGACCAGCCATCAATGCTGGGCGGATTCGGCCAGTTGCGCGAGGTCTCTCCCAGCCGCGCCTCCAGCTCCGCGGCCCGCTGGATCAGCATGTTGACCTGGGCGACTTGCGCCTTCAGAGCCGCGATCTGGGCGACCTGTCCCTCGGCTACCCGTCGCGCCCGGGCCAGGCTGTCCTCACGGCTCACATCGGAGGGACCGGGAGACACCAGTAGCTCATCGGCCATGCGAACCACCTGCGAGAGAAGACGCAGAACTTCCGGACACCCGCTATCTTGCCCCACTCTCAACCACTGCTTCAGACCACCACGCCGAGGGCCTACATAGTTACACATGTAAGTATATATGCATTATTCTGCTGTTGCCTTGCGGTGTTGGCCCGCCTAACGTGGGGAGCACATTAGTCGGCTGTGTCGCCGATTGCGTTCGTACCCCACGAAGAGGAGCAGTCAATGTCGATCTACCAGGTCCTCAACCCGGCAACTGGCGAAGTCGTGAAAACATACCCCACTGCCACGGATGAGCAGATCGTCGATGCGCAGGAGCGCAGCGCGGCGGCCTTCATCAGCTGGTCCGAGACGACGGTTCAGGAGCGCGCGGCGATCCTGACGAAAGTTGCGGACATCTACGGCGAGCGGTCCGACGAGCTCGCAGAGGCCATCCACATCGAGATGGGCAAGGCCATCCCGGAGGCAAAAGGCGAGATTAAGCTGTGCCAGCTGATCTACCGCTACTTCGCGGATCATGCCGAGCAGTTCATGGCCGATGAGCAGCTGCGCGGCACCAGCGAGGACGAAGAGGCGTTCGTGCGTCGCAAGCCGGTCGGTTCGTTGCTGGGCATCATGCCGTGGAACTTCCCGTACTACCAAGTGGCTCGTTTCGCGGCACCGAACCTGGCGCTGGGCAACACGATCCTGCTCAAGCACGCCCCGCAGGATCCGAAGTCCTCGTCTCTGATGGAGGAGATCTTCCACGCCGCAGGAGTGCCTAAGGATGCGTACATCAACATCTACGCGACGAACGAGCAAGTCGCGGACATCATCCTGCCCTCACCGCTGAACCACGGTGTGTCGGTCACGGGTTCGGAGCGGGCCGGGTCTGCTGTGGCCGCGGCGGCGGGGAAGAACCTGAAGAAGGTCGTCCTGGAACTCGGCGGGTCGGACCCGTACGTGCTTCTGGATACGTCGGACGTGAAGGCGACGGCGAAGACGTTCTTCCAGACCCGGATGGGCAACAACGGTCAGGCCTGCAACTCGCCCAAGCGCATGATCGTCATGGAGGACGTCTACGACGAGTTCCGCGAAGAGCTCACCAACCTGGCGAAGGCCGCGACCCCCGCCGACCCCACGACGGGGGATACGGGTCTGTCGCCGCTGTCGTCGCCGGCTGCGCGTGATCGATTCATGGAGCAGGTCGATGCGGTGAAGGCTGATGGTGCGACGGTGCTGGCCGGTGGCGAGCACTATGACACGCCGGGCTCGTATGTGCAGCCGGTGGTGTTCGAGGATGTGCGTCCGGGCATGCGCGGGTATCACGAGGAGCTGTTCGGGCCGGCGTTCACGCTGTTCAAGGTCTCGTCCGAGGACGAGGCGATCGAGTTGGCGAATGACACGCCGTTCGGTCTGGGGGCTGCGGTGTTCTCGGAGGATCTGGAGCGTGCGGAGCGTGTGGGTTCGAAGATCGAGGCGGGCATGGTGTTCTTGAATACGCCGGAGGATACCCGTGAGTACCTGCCATTCGGTGGTGTGAAGCGTTCGGGTGTCGGCCGTGAGCTAGGCCCGTTGGCGATGGATGAGTTCGTCAACAAGCAGCTTGTCTTCAAGAAGCGCTGAGTAGTTGGATGCTGAACGGGGCCCTGGACCATAAAGGTCCAGGGCCCCGTTCTCGATCCGAATTCCGACTCCTTACCGTCCCGCAACACCCTCACCGCCGCGGGTCTGCCATGAGTTTGCTTGACACGAGTTATCAGGCGGCGGCAGCCGCCTGGACTGATTGAACCATCTCGAACTCGACAGGGGTGAGCTTCCCGAGACGGGCCTGCCTACGACGGCGGTGATAGGTCCGCTCGATCCAGCTCACGATCGCGAGCCGGAGCTGGTCGAAGGACTGCCAGCGACGCCGGTTCAGCACGTTCTTCTGCAACAGCGCGAAGAAGGATTCCATTGCCGCGTTGTCCCCAGCAGCACCGACCCTGCCCATCGACCCGACCAGGCCGTTGGGCCTTGACCCTCGATCGTGGACACGGTGTCGGTTTGGTTATGCCGCT
>NZ_JBMDJT010000063.1:0-4568 GCF_057809335.1 Microbacterium sp. FG3
CCCCCCCCCCCCCCCCCCCCCCCCCCCCCCCTGGACCAGGGCGTCTTCCACTCCTGGGCGGCACAGGCGGCCTCGCCCGGCTTCGTGGTCGCGGGCGGCGAGGGCACGAGGGTCTGGGATCACGACGGCAACGAGTACCTCGACTTCTCCAGCCAGCTGGTGAACGTCAACATCGGCTACGGGCACCCGAAGGTCGTCGCGGCGATCCAGCGGCAGGCCGAGACCCTCGCGACGATCGGGCCCGCGACGGTCAACCTCACGCGCGGCGAGGCCGCGGCGCGGATCCTCGAGAAGGCCGGAGGGTCGTTCGAGAAGGTGTTCTTCACGAACGGGGGCGCCGACGCCAACGAGAACGCCATCCGGATGGCACGCCTGTTCACCGGACGTGACAAGGTGCTGAGCCGCTATCGCAGCTATCACGGCAACACGGGAGCGGCGATCGTGGCGACGGGCGACTGGCGGCGGGTGCCCAACGAGTACGCACGGGGCCACGTGCACTTCTTCGGCCCGTACGCGTACCGCAGTGAGTTCTGGGCCGAGACCGAGGGGCAGGAGTGCGAGCGGGCGCTGCACCACCTCGAGCGCGTGATCCAGCTCGAGGGCGCCGACTCGATCGCGGCGATCCTGCTCGAGGGCATCCCCGGCACGGCGGGGGTGCTCGTGCCCCCGCCCGGCTACCTCGCCGGCGTGAGGGAGCTGTGCGACCGCTACGGCATCGTGATGATCCTCGACGAGGTGATGTCGGGCTTCGGCCGGGCCGGAGAGTGGCTCTCGTGGCACAGCGAGCGCACCAACCCGACGGGCGTCACCCCCGACATCGTGACCTTCGCCAAGGGTGTCAACTCCGGCTACGTCCCTGTCGGCGGGGTGCTGCCCAGCCCGCGCATCGCGCACCACTTCGACGAGCGCGTCTTCCCCGGCGGCCTGACCTACTCCGGCCACCCGCTCGCGGCGGCGTCGATCGTCGCCGCGATCGACGCGATGACAGAGGAGCGGGTCATCGAGAACGCCCGCTGGGTCGGCGAGGCGCACATCGGGCCGGGGCTGGCGGCGCTCGCCGCGAAGCACGCCGTCATCGGCGAGGTGCGCGGCCTGGGCGTCTTCTGGGCCGTCGAGCTCGTCGCCGACGCCGCGACGCGCGAGCCGGTGAGCGCCGGGGTCATGGCGGCGGTGAAGGCCGGGCTCCTCGCGCGCGGCGTCATCGGCTTCTTCGCCGACAATCGTGTCCACGTCGTCCCGCCGTGCACCGTGCGGCCCGAGGAGGTCGGGCGGTACCTCGCCGCGCTCGACGAGACCCTCACCGCGCTCTGATCCGCCCGCCGAAGCCCCTCTCCGCTTCCCCCACCGCACCTCCCGGAAAGGCCTGCCGTGACCACCAGCACCGCCACCCACCCCCTCCGCGCCCTCGTCACGGGCGCCTCCAGCGGAATCGGCGCCGCCACCGTCCGCCGCCTGCGGGCGGAGGGGTGGGACGTCATCGCGTCGGCACGCCGCCGGGACCGCCTCGAGGCGCTCGCGGCGGAGACGGGCTGCGACATCGTCGTCGCCGATCAGACCGACCAGGCCTCGATCGATGCGCTGCGCGATCACGTCGTGGGCGGTGGGGCGCTGCACGCTCTCGTCAACAACGCCGGCAACGCGTTCGGGCTCGAGCCCGTCGAAACCGGTGAGCTCGACAAGTGGCGCCGGATGTACGAGCTGAACGTCCTCGGCACGCTGCGCGTGACGCAGGCACTGCTCCCGGCTCTGCGCGCCTCCGGGCGGGGCGATCTGCTGACGATCACATCGACCGCCGCGCACGGCGAGTACCCGGGCGGAGCCGGATACACGGGTGCCAAGCACGCCGAGCGACAGATGGTGAAGACCCTCCGGCTCGAGCTCGCGGGCGAACCGATCCGCGTGATCGAGATCGCCCCGGGCAACGTGGAGACGGAGTTCTCGCTCGTCCGCTTCGACGGTGACGTCGACCGGGCGGCCGCGGTGTACTCCGGGTACGACCCGCTCGTCGCGGACGACATCGCCGACGCGGTTGCGTGGACGCTGACGCGCCCGCACCACGTCAATGTGGACACCATGATCATCCGCCCCCGCGCGCAGGTGTCCACGACGCAGATCGCGCGCATCTGACGGTGCCCACGACGTCCCGGATCGGGCGATCCGCGCCGTCGCACTAGACTCGGAGGGTGCTCACGGTCGCCGTCCTCATCTCGGGCACCGGGTCGAATCTCAGGGCCCTGCTGGAGGCCGCGAGCGAGCCCGACTACCCGGCCCGCGTCGTCGTGGTCGGCGCCGACCGACCCGCCGACGGTCTGGAGCACGCCGCCGACTTCGGCATCCCCACCTTCACGGTGCCGTTCCGCGCGTTCGAGTCCCGCGAGGAGTGGGGTGCCGAGCTCGCCGCGCAGCTGCGGGCGTGGAAGCCCGACCTTGTCGTGCTGAGCGGCCTCATGCGGCTGCTGCCGGCCGCCGTCGTGGCCGAGTTCGCCCCGAACGTGATCAACACGCACCCCGCCTACCTGCCCGAGTTCCCCGGCGCCCACGGCGTGCGCGACGCGCTCGCCGCCGGGGCGGAGCAGACCGGCGCGAGCGTGATCGTCGTCGACGAGGGCGTCGACAGCGGCCCGATCCTCGCCCAGGAGCGCGTGCCCGTGCTGCCGGGCGACACCGAGGCGTCGCTGCACGATCGCATCAAGCCCGTCGAGCGCCGCCTGCTCATCGACGTCGTCCGCCGCATCGCCACCGGCGAGCTGGACCTCCGCACCCCCGCCTCGTCCTGATCCGAAGGAGCACCTCATGGCCGGCCCCCGTCACGACCCCTCGCTCTACCGCGAACGCGATGTGGTCCCCATCCGCCGGGCCCTCGTGTCGGTCAGCGACAAGACCGGCCTGATCGAGCTGGCCGCCGCGCTCGCCGAGGCGGGCGTCGAGATCGTGTCCACCGGATCGACCGCGGCCATGATCCGCGACGCCGGTCACGAGGTCACCGACGCGGCCACCGTGACGGGCTTCCCGGAGATGCTCGACGGGCGCGTCAAGACGCTGCACCCCCACGTGCACGGCGGCCTGCTGGCCGACCTGCGCCTCGAGCACCACGAGACGCAGCTGGCCGAGTTCGGCATCGCGCCGTTCGAGCTCGTCGTCGTGAACCTGTACCCGTTCGTCCAGACCGTCGCCTCCGGTGCGCAGGGCGACGACGTCGTCGAGCAGATCGACATCGGCGGCCCCGCCATGGTGCGCGCGTCGGCGAAGAACTTCGCCAACGTCGCGATCGTCGTAGGCCCGGAGGCGTACCCCTCGATCATCGAGGCGCTCGGCCGCGGCGGCACCACGCTGAGCGAGCGTCGGGAGCTCGCCGCCCGCGCCTTCGCGCACACCGCGACCTACGACACGGCCGTGGCGCAGTGGTTCGCCGAGGAGACGATGTCGGGCCAGAACGAGCTGCCCGAGCACCTCACGATCCAGGTCGAGAAGATCAGCGACCTGCGCTACGGGGAGAACTCCCACCAGCGCGCCGCCATCTACTCCCGCGCCGACGGCCACGGCATCGCCCAGGCCACGCAGCTGCAGGGCAAGGAGATGTCGTACAACAACTACGTCGACGCCGACGCCGCCCTGCGCGCCGCGTACGACATGGTCAAGCCCGCCGTGGCCATCATGAAGCACGCCAACCCGTGCGGCCTCGCCATCGCCGATCCGAAGGCCATCGACGCCATCGCCTCCGCGCACCTGCGCGCCCACGAGTGCGACCCGCTGTCGGCGTTCGGCGGCGTCATCGCCGCGAACCGCCCCGTCACGCTCAAGATGGCCGAGAACCTGCGCGACATCTTCACCGAGGTCATCGTCGCCCCCGGCTTCGAGCCCGCGGCGCTGGAGGTCTTCAAGGAGAAGAAGAACCTGCGCGTGCTGCAGCTGCCGGACGACTGGTCGCAGGAGCGGATGGACGTCCGCCTCGTCTCGGGCGGCCTGCTCCTGCAGGACGCCGACCTGTTCGATCGCGACATCGCGTCCATCGCCGAGCGCTGGGAGCTCGTTGCGGGGGAGCGACCGGACGACATCCCGGTCGACGACCTCGTGTTCGCCTGGAAGGCGTGCCGCGCCGTCAAGTCGAACGCGATCGTGCTCGCCCAGAACGCCGCCACCGTCGGCATCGGCATGGGCCAGGTGAACCGCGTCGACTCGTGCAAGCTCGCGGTCGAGCGCGCGGGCGACCGCGCCGCCGGATCGATCGCCGCGTCCGACGCCTTCTTCCCGTTCTCGGACGGGCCCGAGGTGCTCATGAACGCCGGCGTGCGCGTCATCATCCAGCCGGGCGGATCGGTCCGCGACGAGGAGACGATCGCGCTGGCCAAGGAGCGCGGCGTCGCCATGTTCTTCACGGGCGAGCGGCACTTCTTCCACTGAATTTTTCAGAAGCGTCTGCGCCGCTCGGGCAGTTCTTTTCAGAAGCGTCTGCGCGCGCTCGGGCACCCGCTGCGCGGGTGCCGCTCGCGTGCTCGCACCGGCGCTCGCGCGCCGGCGGGGGGGGGGGGGGGGGGGGGGGGGGGGGGGGGGGGGGGGGGGGGGGGGGG
>NZ_JBMDJT010000064.1:0-4363 GCF_057809335.1 Microbacterium sp. FG3
CTGCCTGTCGTTCCTTCCTGGTAACGACCGTCTACAAGAAGTGTCACACCCCACACATCTACGACACAATGTAGAGTTAATGGCGTGGTCCGGCATCAGGAGGAGCAGTCATGGCCGAGTTCGAGTTCTGGGTGAACGGGATGACGTGCGAGCACTGCGAACGCGCCGTCACAGCGGAGCTGACCGCGCTGCCGACCGTTCTCGGCGCCCACGTTGATGCTGTGTCCGGACGCGTCTTGATTACGACATCGGCGCGAGCCGACCGCGCCGATGTCGAACGCGCGGTCGAGGAAGCCGGCTACGCAGTGAGTTCGTGGCCATCCCTGTCGCAGAATGACTGAAACATCTCCCGCTGCAATCGACCCACACAAGACGAAAAGAACGTCTGTCCGGAGTGTTCGGGGCAGCGCCATCACGTCCCTCATCCTGGGGTTCTCTATCCTGGGGATTGCTTTCCCGGTCACGGTGGCCGTGCTGCTTGGGGAGGCACCGTACCGGAAGATCTTCGTCAGCTACCCAGGGGTTGACGTCGCCGTAATCACCACGGTGCTGCTCGTTGCGGCACATGCTGCGAGCCTGGTCAGCGTCGGCGCGATCGTACACCTGTTGTTCCTGCGCGACGCCCCCGCTCAGCGAGCACAGTATCTTTCGCAGGGGTTCGAGATCAGAGTCTTGCGGATCGCATCCGGCGCCTGGGCGCTCTGCGCGGGGGCGCTGGTGATCTTTGAAGCACTCGACGCCAACGGCGCCCCGCTGGAGCGGCTCAGCATCAGCTATGCCCTCCCTTTCTTATGGGACGCCAGCGATGCGCCGAAAGCTTGGACGATCAGCCTCATGGCGGCGCTGATCGTCTTGTTCGCGTCGTACTTCGCGGACCGATGGACAGGGTTGCTCATCCCGCTGTGGGTATCCGCGATCGGAATTCTTGCGCCGGTGGTCACCGGGCAGGTTCTGGTCGGCCCTGACCACGACTTCGGCGGCGATGCCGCGGTCTTCCAGACCGTCGCGGTGTACGCGTTCTTCGGCGCAGTCTGTGTCTCCGGCCTGCGCGTCGCTTCCGGGCGCTTTGTACCCCCGGAAACGCTGCGTCGCCTGTTCCTGCTCGGAATCATCGCGCTGCCGCTGATCATCGTCAGCGATGCGGTTATCGGAGTGTTCAAGCTCGCTGGTTCTCCCATCACCGGTTCGGTGACGGGATGGCTGATTCTGTCCGGTGGTGCGTGCTTGGCTGTCCTCACCGGGGCCATGTCATACGGATGGTGGCAAGCCCGACGCGGCCGAATGCGCGCCGGCGCCCTCACAGTTCTTCTGACCGTGTGCGGTGTGGCGGTGGCCGGGTGGATCGGCACAGGAGTGGCGATGACTCGGCAGCCCCCGCCGCAATACTTCGTGCCGACAAGTATCGGCCAGGTCTTCATGGGCTTCGAGGTGCCCGACGCGCCGACCCTACTGGTGCTGTTCGGACAGTGGCGACCCAACCTCCTCTTCCTCGGCATCGCGGCCGCGGCGATCACCGTCTACCTGGTCGCGGTGCGTACGCTGCACCGTCGTGGAGACACGTGGCCCATCGGACGAACGACCGCCTGGCTGGCCGGATGGGCCGTGGTAATCGTGGCGACCAGTTCCGGGTTCGGGAAGTACTCCGCCCCCGATTTCGGGGTGCACATGATCGTGCACATGTCGTTGAACATGCTCGCCCCCGGACTCCTCGTCCTCGGCGGCGTCGTCACCCTGCTGCTGCGCGCGAGCCGCTCCGACCGGAACAAGCCGGCAGGTCTTCACGACTGGATCACCTGGGTGCTGCAGTGGCGGGTGCTGCGCTTCCTCTACAACCCGCTGATCGTCTTCATCCTCTTCGTCGGCTCATACTATGGCCTGTACTTCACGGGGATCTTCGGCGAGTACATGCGGTTCCATTGGGCGCATCAGCTCATGAACCTGCACTTCCTCATCGTCGGCTACCTCTACTACAGCCTCATCATCGGCGTCGACCGCCCCCCACGACCCCTGCCGCACATCGGCAAACTCGGTTACGTTCTCGCGGCGATGCCGTTCCACGCCTTCTTCGGAGTAATCCTGATGACCACCCCCGAGATCATCGCCGAAGACTTCTACCTGCGACTCGACCTTCCCTGGGCTGACCTGCAGGCGCAGCAGTATCTCGGCGGGGGTGTCGCCTGGGCGGGCGGAGAAATCCCGCTGATGATCGTCATCGTCGCCCTCGCCATCCAATGGAGCCGCCAAGACGCCCGCGAAGCCCGTCGGAAAGACCGCCACCTCGACACCGGACGGGATGATGAATTCGATGCCTACAACCGGATGCTCAACCAGCTCACCGAACGCGAGGCATCTCGTCCCGGCCCGAGACCGGCGACCCAGGAGGAGCCACTACCATGACGATCTCTGACACCAGAGCCAGACGAACGTCGGCTGCGCCTGTCGAACTCGACGTCTCAGGCATGACCTGCGCCGCGTGCGCCGGACGCGTCGAACGGGCCCTGAACAAGCTCGACGGCGTGACCGCGAGCGTCAACTACGCCACCGAACGCGCCATCATCACAGGGCTCCCCGACAGTGAGGTGCCCACGGCGATCCGTCAGGTCGAGAACGCGGGATACGGTGCGCACCTGCGCGACGGCAGCGACGACGCCTGGTCCGCGCGCGCCACCGAGGTGCGGATCTCCTCCCTGCGCCGCCGCCTGGCGGTCTCCGCTCTGCTCACCGTGCCACTGATGGACATCACCATCGTCCTCGCGCTCGTCCCCGGGTGGCGGTTCCCCGGCTGGGAATGGGTCTGCGTGCTGATGGCGCTGCCGATCGTGACCTGGGCTGCGTGGCCGTTTCACCGGGCTACGCTCCGCAACCTCCGTCACGGCGCGGTCAGCATGGACACCCTTGTCTCCCTCGGCATCGCCGCCTCGTTCGGGTGGGCGATACTCACCCTGCTGCTGGGGTTCGGCACCACGGAAGCCGCCGGCTACTGGCTCGGGTTCGGTGTCACCCCCGCAGGCGCGGACTCGATCTATCTCGACGTCGCCGCCGGCATGACGACGTTCCAGCTCGCCGGCCGCTACTTCGAGACCCGCTCCCGCCGTAAGGCCGGAGACGTGCTCGGGGCGCTGAACGCTCTCGCCGCCACCCACGTCCGGGTCGTCCGCGACGGCGTCGAGGCGATTGAGCCCGCCACGGCGCTGCGGATCGGCGACATTTTCGTCGTCCTCCCGGGGGAGATCATCCCCGCCGATGGCACTGTCCGTGCGGGCACAGCCGCGGTCGATGCGAGCATGATGACGGGAGAACCCGTCCCCGTCCCGGTCGGCCCCGGCGCATCGGTGACCGGCGGCACGATCAGCACCGACGGCCGGCTGGAAGTGACCACGACCTCGGTTGGCGCGAACACGCAGCTGGCGCAGATGGCGGCCCTCACCGAACAGGCACAGGCACGTAAAGCGCGCGTGCAGAACCTCGTCGACCGCATCGTCACCTGGTTCGTGCCCGCCGTCATCACCCTCGCGATCATCGTCACTGTCGCCTGGACGCTCACCGGAACCCCGTTCGCGCAGGCATTCGGCATCGGGATCAGCGTCCTCATCATCGCCTGCCCCTGCGCCCTGGGTCTGGCGACCCCCACCGCGCTCATGGTCGGCATCGGCAGGGCCGCGACCCTTGGCATCCTCATCAAAGGCCATGACGCCCTCGAAGCCTCCGGCACCATCACCACCGTTGTCCTCGACAAGACCGGCACCCTGACCACCGGCCGCATGACCGTCGAGACCGCGACCGCCTTCGGAATCCCCGAGCACGAGCTCTGGCGCCTCGCCGCGTCCGTCGAGCAGGGCTCCGAGCATGCGATCGCTCGCGCCATCCAGGACGCCGCCCGCGCTCACGTCACCGACCTGCACTCCTTGGAAGACTTCACCGCGCTCCCCGGTCTCGGCGCCACCGCCCGCATTGCCGGCAGCACCCTCCTCATCGGCAACGCCGACCTCCTCCGCGAACACGACATCGACCTCACCCCCGCCGCCACTGCGCTCGCCGACGCCCACGAACAAGGGCACACCGTCGCCCTCGTCGCCCGCGACGGACACCTAATCGGGCTACTGGCCCTGGCCGACACCATCAAACCCGGCGCCGCCGACGCCATCAGTGCGCTGCGCGCGCAGGACCTCACCACCGTTCTCCTCACCGGGGACAGTCCCGCCGCCGGCGCCCGCATCGCCGCCGAGCTCGGCATCGAACGCGTCCACGCCGGTGTCGCCCCCGCCCAGAAGGCCGACGTCGTCCGTGAACTCCAAGCGGCAGGGGAGAAGGTGGCGATGGTCGGCGATGGCATCAACGACGCCGTCGCTCTCGCTACCGCCGA